>NZ_JBBIAR010000027.1:0-113648 GCF_054185165.1 Bradyrhizobium sp. UFLA05-109
TCTATCCCTTGTCGATTTTTGCGAACCGTACGACGTGATCGAACTCTGGTTCGATCCCAGTCCCGAGGATCAATTGCAGCTGATTTGGCTGCTCGATCACCTCAGCTCCCATTCCGGGCCGGAATCCAATTTTGAGATGCGACCGTGTCACATTTGATTTTGGCCACGAACGATCTCGCGGCAAATACGCTTCGCCAGTCAGGTGCGGCGAACATCGCACTCGGGTTCTATCTACGCTTCGTCTCGGGGAAGTTGCCCTCTGCGGAGCAACTTTTGATGGGGCTGGAGCGGCGGTCGGCAAAGCACTGCAATCCCGGCGATCATTGGCTCGATGCCGTTTGTCGCAGCTCGCTGGATGGTTTCGGCACGCGCGATATCGGTTTCTTCGAGTTATGTGCGAAGTTCGATTCGATTGAATTGTGGGTCGATCCTCGGCCCAACGATCAACTCGTGGTGGTCTGGCTGCTCGACCTGCTTCGTCCACACAAGGAGATCACGACGAAGTTGAGCCTGGTGTACACCGATGACGCCGTTGCACGGTATCACCCGCAATCTGTGGCGAAATGGAAGTTGCCGGTGTTCAAGGTGACGGAGAGTCACCTGACACTGGCCAGCCGCGCCTGGCATGCCTGGCGCGCGCCGACGCCCGAACGCTGCTTCGCTCTGCTCGTGAAGGATCTGACTATCCTTCCTCGACTGCGGTCGGCCCTTATCACCATGCTCGAAGAATTGCCCGATTTAGAAACGGGTCTCGGCGAAAATGAGATGGGAATGCTGGGCTGGATCGAAGACGAAGGTACCGAGCCGCGAGAAGTGCTCAGTGCGGCCGAGTTCCGCTACGTGTACGACGAGCAGGAAGCGGTCAACTGCTCCATGCACTGGCGCAGTGCAAGGTCCCCGCAATCATTGAACTTGGCCAGGCGCCGTCCGACGCGAGCGAGGAGCCTCGCCCCTTTCAATACCGAGGGGGTCGGTTGGCCGTTACCGAACTCGGGCGGGCCATCATGAAAGGCGAGGACGACTTCTCCCGCCACAACACGATCAAGCGTTGGTGGGGCGGTACTGAACTGACCAGCGAACGGCTCTGGCGCTGGGATCCGAAAAGCCGTTCGCTGGTGGCACCCTAGAGCCTCACTCCGCCGCCTGCGCGTAATCGCTCACCGGCGGGCACGAGCAAACGAGGTTGCGGTCGCCATAGACGTTGTCAACGCGGCCCACCGGGCACCAGTATTTGTCGGTGCGTGAGACGCCGTTGGGGAAGCAGCCCTCAGTGCGGGTATAGGCACGCTTCCAATCGTCGTCGGCGATATCGTGCACGGTGTGCGGGGCGTTGCGCAGCGGTGACGCTTCGATCTTGAAGCGGCCGGCCTCGACCTCGGCGACTTCTTTCCGGATCGTGATCATGGCGTCGCAGAAGCGGTCGAGCTCCGCTTTCGATTCCGACTCGGTCGGCTCGATCATCAGCGTGCCCGGGACCGGGAAACTCATGGTAGGAGCATGGAAGCCGTAGTCGATCAGCCGCTTGGCGATGTCGTCGACCGTGACGCCGCTGGTCGCCTTCAGCGGGCGCGGATCGATGATGCATTCGTGCGCGACGCGGCCCTTTGCGTTCTTGTAGAGCACCGGGAAATGCGCGTCCAAACGCGCCGCGACATAGTTGGCGTTGAGGATCGCGATCTCGGTCGCACGCTTCAAGCCTTCGCCGCCCATCATCAGGATGTAGATGTAGGAGATGGTCAGGATCGAAGCCGAGCCGAACGGCGCGGCCGAGACCGGGCCGACCGTCGCATTCGGATTGGTTGAGGGATGTCCAGGCAGGAATGGCGCAAGATGCGCCTTCACGCCGATCGGGCCCATGCCCGGGCCGCCGCCGCCATGCGGGATGCAGAAAGTCTTGTGCAAATTGAGATGGCTGACATCGGCGCCATAGTCACCGGGCCGCGACAGGCCGACCTGCGCATTCAAATTGGCGCCGTCGAGATAGACCTGGCCGCCGTGGCCATGCACGATGTCGCAGATCTCGCGGATATGCTCCTCGAACACGCCATGGGTCGAGGGATAGGTGATCATCACAGCGGCGAGATCGTTCGAGTGCTTCTCGGCCTTGGCGCGGAGATCATTGACGTCGACGTCGCCGTTCTTCTCGCAGGCGACGACGACCACCTCCATGCCGACCATCGCGGCCGATGCCGGATTGGTGCCGTGCGCGGAGGAGGGGATCAGGCAGACCTTGCGGTGGCTTTCGCCACGCGCGGCGTGATAGCCGCGGATCGCGAGCAGCCCGGCATACTCGCCCTGCGCGCCCGAATTCGGCTGGAGCGAGATCGCGTCATAGCCGGTGATGTCGCACAGCCATTTTTCCAGCCGCGCGAACAGCGCGTGATAGCCTTTTGCCTGCTCGCTTGGCGCGAACGGATGCAGGCTGGAAAACTCCGGCCAGGTCAGCGGCATCATCTCGGTAGTCGCGTTCAGCTTCATGGTGCATGACCCCAGCGGGATCATGGCGCGGTCGAGCGCGAGGTCGCGGTCCGAAAGCTTGCGCATGTAGCGCAGCATCTCGGTCTCCGAACGGTGCGCGTGGAACACCGGATGGGTGAGGAAGGGCGTCGTCCGCCTCAACGCGTCAGGAAGCGCCTCGCGCGTCGTCGCGTCGATCTCGGCATAGGAGAGCTTGCCGCCAAACGCACGCCAGACCGCCTCGATGGTCGCGGGCGTCGTGGTCTCGTCGAGCGCAATGCGCAGGGCGCCATCACCGAGGCCGAGATTGATTGTCTCGGCGGTCGCGCGCGCGACGATCTCGTCGCGCTTTGTACCGACGTCCACGCTGACGGTGTCGAAGAAGTTTTCGGACCGTGGCGCGAAGCCGAGCTTGCGCAGGCCTGCGGCCAGCACGGCGGCGCGGCGATGAACAGTGCGTGCGATCTGCGAGAGGCCTTCGGGGCCGTGATAGACGGCGTACATCGAGGCGATCACGGCCAGCAGCACCTGCGCGGTGCAGATGTTGGAGGTCGCCTTCTCGCGGCGGATATGCTGCTCGCGGGTCTGGAGCGCGAGGCGGTAGGCCGGCGCGCCGCGCGAATCCACGGACAGGCCGACGATGCGGCCGGGCAGCGAGCGCTTCAGCGCATCGCGCACCGCCATATAAGCCGCGTGCGGACCGCCATACCCCATCGGCACGCCAAAGCGCTGCGCCGAGCCGATCGCGATATCCGCCCCCAGCTCGCCGGGCGAGGCGAGCAGCGTGAGCGCCAGCAGATCGGCCGCAACGATCGCGAGCGCGCCCTTGGCGCGCAGCGTCGCAATGGCCGGCCGCAGGTCGCGGACCGCACCCGAGCTGCCGGGATACTGCAGCAGCGCGCCAAGCACGTTTGCCTTGTCGAGATCGGTGAGGGGATCGCCGACGATCAGGTTCCAGCCCAGGGGTTCGGCGCGGGTGCGCATCACCGCGAGCGTCTGCGGATGCACGTCCTTGTCGACGAAGAAGGCTTGCGCTTTCACCTGCGAGTGCCGCTCCGCGAGCGCCATGGCTTCCGCCGCAGCCGTCGCCTCATCAAGCAGCGAGGCGTTGGCAACGTCGAGCCCGGTGAGATCGCAGATCATGGTCTGGAAGTTGAACAGCGCTTCCAGCCGGCCCTGGCTGATCTCGGGCTGGTAGGGCGTGTAGGCCGTGTACCAGGCGGGATTTTCCAGGATGTTGCGCTGGATGACCGTGGGCAAGATCGTGCCGGAATAGCCCTGGCCGATCAGCGAGGTGAAGACCTGGTTCTGGGCCGCGAGCTCGCCCATATGCGCGATCGCTTCGGTCTCGCTCAAGGGCCTGCCGAGATCGAGGGGGGCTGCCTGCCGGATCGAGGCCGGCAGCGTCTCCGCCATCAGCGCGTCCACGCTTTTCGCGCCGACGGTGTCCAGCATCGCCGCGACATCGCGCGCGGAGGGGCCGATGTGGCGGCGAACGAAAGAAGCGGCGGTGTCGCCGTTGGATTTGCGGTGCGCGGTCATCATTGGTCCTCGCTTACGCCGTATGCGCCTTGTAGGCGGCTTCATCCATGAGGCCGCCGAGCTCGCTTTTGTCGGCAATTTTGATCTTGAAGAACCAGGCCTTGCCTGCGGCGTCCGAATTGACCAGCGCCGGCTCGTCGACGACCGCCTGGTTGACCTCGAGCACTTCGCCCGAGATCGGCGCATAGACGTCGGACGCGGCCTTCACGGACTCGACCACGGCCGCAGCCTCCGTCTTCTTCAGCGCGCGGCCAACCTTGGGCAGCTCGACGAACACGACATCGCCGAGCTGCTGCTGGGCGTAATCGGTGATCCCGACGGTTGCGACATCGCCGTCGATATCAAGCCATTCATGGTCGGAGGTGTACAGCGTCGTGGTCATTCTCTGTCCTCAGCGTTTGTAGGTGTTTTTCACGAATGGCATGGCGGCGACGGTGAGCGGCAGCCGCTGGCCGCGCACTTCGGCAAAGAGCTTTGTGCCGAGCGCGCTCTGTGCGGTCGGCGCATAGCCCATCGCCACCGGTGCATTCAGGCTCGGGCCAAAACTGCCGGAGGTGACGGTGCCGATCGCTTCGCTCGACGTCGCGTCCGCAAACAACAGCGCGCCCTCGCGCACCGGCGCGCGACCTTCGGCCCGCAGCCCGACGCGGCGGCGCGATGCGCCCTGATCGAAATGGGCGAGGATCTTTTGCGCTCCCGGAAAACCGCCGGCGCGGGCGCCACCGGTGCGGCGGCTCTTTTGCACCGACCACTCCAGCGCGGCCTCGACCGGCGTGGTCGCGGTGTCGATGTCGTGGCCGTAAAGGCAAAGCCCGGCTTCGAGCCGCAAGCTGTCACGGGCGCCGAGGCCGATCGGCAGCACGTCGGAATTTGCGAGCAGCGCCTTGGCGAGGCGCTCGGCATCGCCTGCGGGAACCGAGATCTCGAACCCGTCCTCGCCGGTATAGCCCGAGCGCGACACGAAGCAGTCGATGCCATCGACCTTGCGCGGGCCGGCGTCCATGAACTTCATGGACGGCGCCTCTGCACAAAGTTTCGCCAGCACGGCTTCGGCCTTCGGACCCTGAAGCGCGATCAGCGCGCGGTCGCTCAGCGACTCGATGATGCAGCCATCGGAGAGCCGCGCGCGCAGATGCGCCTCGTCCTCGGCCTTGCAGGCGGCGTTGACGACCAGGAACAGGTGGTCGCCGAAATTGGCGACCATCAAATCGTCGAGGATGCCGCCGTCCGGATTGGTGAACTGGGCATAGCGCTGCCGCCCCGGCGCGAGCGCCACGATGTCCTGCGGCACCAGCCGCTCCAGCGCGCGGGCCGCGTCCTCGACCTTGCCGGACTTCGGCCGGAGCGCGATCTGGCCCATATGGGATACGTCGAAAAGGCCGGCGGAGCTGCGGGTATGCAGGTGCTCTTTCAGGACGCCCGCAGGGTACTGCACGGGCATCTCATAGCCCGCGAACGGCACCATCTTGCCGCCAAGGGACACATGCAGGGCGTAAAGGGGGGTGCGTCTGAGGGAGTTTTGGTCGTCGCGCGCAAGCATCACAGGGGCCCTCGCGGTTCCCGGGGAGGATTCCCCGAAAAACCAGTCGAAGCCCCATCTGTCGCTGTGCCTGAGAGTATTATCCCGTCGGCGGGTGCCACCCGGGCATCAATGCCCGTCAGCGCCTCTTTCCAGATGCTGTCAAAGCCACGCGGTCCTTTTGCCTGAGAGTTTCCGGGGCGGTTGCTCCTTCGGCGCCGGCTACCTGAAGCCGGTCTCTCCCGACGTGGCCGTACGATACAGGTAGGTACAGAACACAGGCCGGCCAAGCCTGTCAACGCGCCTGCAACAGCTATCAACGAGGATTGCGCGCCTGCGGCAACCCTCTGATCTCTCTGCACAGTTTCTGGACAGGGCAGCTCACCTTGTCTAAAAGCGCTATCGCCCGCAGATATCAGCCTTAATTCAGGTTTGGGCGGGACCACACCCGATTGGATGAACATGAGCGGCGTCAACGAGATCAGGTCGACCTTTCTGAACTTCTTTGCCAAGAACGGCCACGAGATCGTGCCGTCCTCGCCATTGGTGCCGCGCAACGACCCGACGCTGATGTTCACCAATGCCGGCATGGTGCAGTTCAAGAACGTCTTCACGGGCGTCGAGAAGCGCCCCTATCAGCGCGCCACCACCTCGCAGAAATGCGTGCGTGCTGGCGGCAAGCACAACGACCTCGACAATGTCGGCTACACCGCACGCCATCTCACCTTCTTCGAGATGCTCGGCAACTTCTCCTTCGGCGACTACTTCAAGGAGCGCGCGATCGAGCTCGCCTGGAATCTGATCACCAAGGATTTCGGGCTGAAGAAGGACAAGCTGCTCGTCACCGTCTATCACACTGACGACGAAGCGGCTGGCCTCTGGAAGAAGATCGCGGGCTTCTCGGATGATCGCATCATCCGTATTCCGACCTCGGACAATTTCTGGGCGATGGGCGATACCGGCCCGTGTGGCCCGTGCTCGGAGATCTTCATCGATCGCGGCGAGCACATCTGGGGAGGACCTCCGGGCAGCCCGGAAGAGGATGGTGATCGCTTCCTCGAATTCTGGAATCTCGTGTTCATGCAGTTCGAGCAGGTGACGAAGGAGGAGCGCCAGCCGTTGCCGCGTCCCTCGATCGACACCGGCATGGGCCTGGAGCGCATGGCCTGCATTCTCCAGGGCGTCGACAGCGTGTTCGAGACCGATCTCTTCCGTCAGCTGATCGATGCGACCGCGTCCGCGCTCGGCAGCGGACCGAATGAGCAGACGGTGGCCTCGTTCCGGGTCATCGCCGATCATCTGCGCTCCTCGGCCTTCCTCGTCTCTGACGGCGTGCTGCCCTCGAACGAGGGCCGCGGCTACGTGCTGCGCCGAATCATGCGCCGCGCGATGCGCCATGCGCAGCTCCTGGGCGCGAAAGAGCCGCTGATGCATCGCCTCGTCTGGGCGCTGGTCCGCGAGATGGGCCAAGCCTATCCGGAACTGGTGCGCGCGGAAAAGCTGATCGAGGAAACGCTGCGGCTGGAAGAGACTCGCTTCCGCAAGACGCTGGCGCGCGGCCTTGCGATTCTCGACGAGAAGAGCGCGTCCTTGAAGAAGGGCGACATGTTCGACGGCGACGTCGCCTTCACGCTCTACGACACCTACGGTTTCCCGCTCGACCTCACGCAGGACGCGCTGAAGTCGCGCGGCATCAGCGTCGATCAGTCCGCCTTCACAGATGCGATGGAACGCCAGCGCGAGAAGGCGCGGGCGTCCTGGGCGGGCTCCGGCGAGGCCGCTTCTGAGGCGATCTGGTTTCCGCTGCGCGAAAAACTCGGTGCCACCGAATTCCTTGGCTATGAGACCGAGAGCGCCGAAGGCGTCGTCGCGGCGCTGGTCAAGGACGGCAAGGAAATCGATACTCTCAAGGCCGGCGAGACTGGTTCGATCGTGCTCAACCAGACGCCGTTCTATGCGGAGTCCGGCGGCCAGGTCGGCGACACCGGCGTCATGGTCGGCGAGGGCGGGATCAAATTCCGCGTTACCGACACGCAGAAAAAGCTTGGCGATCTCTTCGTGCATATCGGCACGGTGGAGCAGGGCACGCTGAAGGCCGGCACTGCGCTTCAGCTCGAGGTGGACCACGCGCGCCGCTCCTCGATCCGCGCGCATCACTCCGCGACGCATCTCCTTCACGAGGCGCTGCGCCAGGTGCTCGGCGACCACATCGCGCAGCGCGGCTCGCTGGTCGCGCCCGATCGCCTGCGCTTCGACTTCGTGCATCCGAAGCCGATCACACCGGAGGAACTCGCCCGCGTCGAGGACATCGCCAATGACGTGGTGCTGGAGAATGACGAGGTCACGACCCGCGTCATGGGCGTGGATGAGGCTCGCGAAGCCGGTGCGCGTGCGCTGTTCGGCGAGAAATATGGCGACGAGGTCCGCGTCGTCTCGATGGGCAAGACCGCGCGCGAACACGGCGCCAACGCGCTCGGCTGGTCGGTCGAGCTCTGCGGCGGCACCCATGTCAAGCGCACCGGCGATATCGGCCTGATCACGCTGACGAGCGAGAGCGCGGTCGCCTCCGGCGTGCGCCGTATCGAGGCGCTCACGGGCCGTCATGCGCGCAAGCACGCCAACGACACCATGGCGCTGGCGAAGACCGCAGCCGCCGAGCTGCGCACCTCGCTCGAGGACGTTCCGGCGCGCATCACCGCACTGATGGACGAGCGCAAGAAGCTCGAGCGCGAATTGTCCGACGCCCGCAAGAAGCTCGCGATGGGCGGGGGCGCATCGTCCGGCAATGGCGCTGCCGCAGGCGTGCGCGAGGTCGGCGACGTCAAGCTGATGGCGCGTGCGGTCGAAGGCATCGAGATGAAGGATCTCAAGAGCCTTGCCGACGACGGCAAGAAGCAGATCGGCTCCGGCGTGGTCGCGATCGTCGGCGTTACCGAGGACGGCAAGGCGGGCGTCGTGGTCGGCGTCACCGCCGACCTGACTTCGCGCTTCAATGCCGTCAATCTGGTTCGCGTCGCCTCCGAAGCGCTCGGCGGCAAGGGTGGCGGCGGCCGGCCTGACATGGCGCAGGCTGGCGGGCCCGACGGTGCCAATGCAGCGGCGGCGCTCTCGGCGATCGAAAAAGCCATGGTCGGCGCGTAGACACCGTGCGCCTCGTTCCGCGAGGACGTGGGCTTCGCGATCCCAATTTGAGGGATCGCCTCTATGAGCTCCTGGAGCACGATCCGCTGGCCTATTCCGCCGGGTCGCGCTTCATCCAGGTGATCATTGCCGTCATCGTGCTCGACGTCGTGGCAATGACGCTTGCCTCGGTGCCGGATCTGGATGCGCAATTCGACCCGCTGTTCTCGGCGGTCGCCATCTTCTCAGTGATGGTGTTCGCGCTGGAATACGCGGCGCGGCTATGGACGGTCGCGGGCCATACGCAGGGCAAGGGGTCGGCGCTTGCCGACCGGTTGTCCTACGTCTTCTCTGCGCTCGGCATCATCGATCTCATGGCGTTCCTGCCCGCAGCGATCGTGCTGGCCACCGGCCGGCACGCGACGCTGGCTGCGCTCGGCGTGCTGCCGTTCTTCAAGCTGATCCGCTATTCGCCGGCGATGCGCTCGCTGTTTGCCGCCGTCCACGCCGAACGGCGCGCCTTGATCGGATGCATCGTCATCCTGATCGGCGTGGTGCTCACCTTCGCCTCACTCCTCTACGCCATCGAGCGCGAGGTTCAGCCGGAAAAGCTCGGCACCATCCCGCAGGCGATGTGGTGGGCGATCGTGACGCTCGGCACGGTCGGCTATGGCGACGTCGTGCCGGTGACGCCACTCGGCAAGTTCGTCTCGGTGTTCGCCATCATCAGCGGCTTTGCCATGATCGCGTTGCCGGTCGCGATCATCTCGAGCGCCTTTGCCGAAGAGGTGAAGCGGCGCGATTTCGTCGTCACCTGGGGCATGCTCGCGCGCGTGCCGTTGTTCTCGCCCCTTTCGGCATCAGAGATCGCGGACATCATGCGGCTCCTGCGGGCCCGTACCATCGAGCAGGGCGAGATCCTGGTTCGCCGCGGCGATGTCGCCTCGTCGATGTATTTCATCACCGCCGGCGAGGTCGAGATTTCACTCCCGAGCCAGTGCGTGCGGCTTGCCGACGGCACCTTCTTCGGCGAGATCGCACTGCTGCACAAAACCAAACGCAGCGGTACGGTGACCGCCACGCGCAAGACCCGTCTCCTGGTGCTCGACGCCCAGCATTTTCATGCCCTGATCGAGCGCATGCCGACGCTCGCCGCGCATGTGCACAAGACGGCCAAGGCGCGGCTCGAAGAGACGGGCGACCTCGCGGCGACTGAGATCGCGCAGGCGGAGCAGGAGCACACCGACCGCTGAGCGATCAGCCCTTGCGCAGGAAGACGTAATCGGCCGAGTAGGGCGCGCTCTTGAAATCGCCGGCCTTGTCGCATGCGCCGTCGAGCTTGCCGCCATGGGTGTTGATGCGCTGGACGGTGGTGACGGGCGTGAGAACGCCGCTGCCGCGGCGCGAGGCAACGTCCAGCTTCAGCCAGGGGATATCGCCTGCGGTTGCGCCTGGCGCGTTGCCGATGGCCTTGCCGACCACGGCACTGCCGTCGGCGTGCTCCCAGTTGGGGCCTGCATAGTGGCGGCCGATTGTCTTGCCGTCGGAAAGCAGAGTCGCGATCGGCTCGCGGAAGGCCCAGGCGAGCTTGCCGTCGGTCCCAGCCTTGCACTCATAAACCTGCGCGCCCTCGGCGTGGACGTTGAGCACGACGGTCTCACCGGGGGCGGCGATCGCCTCGGGGAGCTCCGCGGCTGCGGCCGGTCCGATCAGGGCCGAGAGCAGCAAAGTGGGGACGGCGAGCTTGGTGGACATGGTCGGTCTCCGGGCAATGGGCGTCAAAATGAAGGGCCGCGCTGAGCGCGGCCCGGGATGCTGTCGAATGTCACTCAGGCGAAAATGCGGACAGCGCCTAGGCCGCAAGCGCCTTCGCGAGGTTCTCGGCGACCTTGTCGAGGAAGCCGGTGGTGGAGAGCCAGCGCTGGTCGGCGCCGACGAGGAGCGCGAGGTCCTTGGTCATGTAGCCGTCTTCGACGGTGTCGACGCAAACCTTCTCCAGAGTGGCCGCAAACTTCGCCAGCTCCGGGTTGTTGTCAAGCTTGGCGCGGTGGGCGAGGCCACGGGTCCAGGCGAAGATCGATGCGATCGAGTTGGTCGAGGTCTCCTTGCCCTTCTGGTGCTCGCGGTAGTGGCGGGTCACCGTGCCGTGGGCGGCTTCGGCTTCGACCGTCTTGCCGTCGGGCGTGAGCAGGACCGAGGTCATCAGGCCGAGCGAGCCGTAGCCCTGCGCCACCGTGTCGGACTGCACGTCGCCGTCGTAGTTCTTACAGGCCCAGACGTAGCCGCCGGACCACTTCAGCGCCGAAGCCACCATGTCGTCGATCAGGCGGTGCTCGTAGGTCAGGCCCTTGGCGTCGAATTCCTTCTTGAACTCGCGGTCGAAGACGTCCTGGAAGATGTCCTTGAAGCGGCCGTCATAGACCTTCAGAATCGTGTTCTTGGTCGAGAGATAGACCGGGTAGTTGCGCATCAGCCCGTAGTTGAACGAGGCGCGGGCGAAGTCGATGATGGAGTCGTCGAGATTGTACATCTCCATGGCGACGCCGGCGCCGGGGGCCTTGAAGACCTCCTTTTCGATCACGGTGCCGTCCTCGCCGACGAATTTCAGCGACAACGTGCCCTTGCCCGGGAACTTGATGTCGGTGGCGCGGTACTGGTCGCCATAGGCATGGCGGCCGATGATGATCGGCTTGGTCCAGCCGGGAACGAGGCGCGGCACGTTCTTGCAGATGATCGGCTCGCGGAAGATCACGCCGCCCAGGATGTTGCGGATCGTGCCGTTCGGCGACTTCCACATCTGCTTGAGGTTGAACTCCTTCACCCGGGCCTCGTCCGGAGTGATGGTGGCGCACTTCACGCCGACGCCGACCTTCTTGATCGCCTCGGCGGCGTCGATCGTCACCTGATCGTTGGTCTGATCGCGGTGCTCCATCCCCAGGTCGAAATAGAGCAGCTGGACATCGAGGAACGGGTTGATCAGCTTGTCCTTGATGTACTGCCAGATGATCCGGGTCATCTCGTCGCCATCGAGTTCGACGACGGGGTTGGTCACCTTGATTTTTGCCATGATCGGGGAAGCCTCTTGGGAACGGCGCCAGGCGGCGCCAACGGGAATATCCGCCGCCTCATAGCACCGGGAAGCGGCGGGCGAAAGCCAAGGGATTATGCACTTTTAGCCCATCCAGCATCCTTAAGATGGGGAGCCGCAGCGGCGCTGCGGTCCGGGATGGAGCTGAAGTTTCGGGCGAGATTCGATAGTCGAATCTAACCCTGTTATTTCGCTTGAGAATTCTGTCAGGACAGGCAAACGAGGCGCAATCGGCGGAGCCGGCCGGTGGCCGGCTTGAATCAATTCCTAAGGCAGCCTCTCCAAGGCCTTGAGAACCAGCGTGAAAGCAAAACGAGATGTCGGGGACTGACAAGAGCAAGGCGGGCCTCGCCCTCGACGGTCCCATCGTGATCCTGGTCGAGCCGCAGCTCGGCGAGAACATCGGCATGGCGGCCCGCGCCATGGGCAACTTCGCCCTGAGCCGCTTACGCATCGTCAACCCGCGCGATGGCTGGCCCAACATCGCCGCCCAGCGCGCCGCGGCCGGCGCCGACCATATCCTGGAGCGGGTCGAGCTGTTCGATACCGTCGAACAGGCTGTCTCCGACCTCGACCTGCTGTTCGCCACCTCCGCCCGGGCCCATGACCAGGCCAAGGCAGTGGTCGGCCCTGAAGCGGCGACGACCGAGATCGCCGGCCATCTCGCCACCGGCGGAAAGGCCGGCATTCTCTTTGGCCGCGAGCGCTGGGGGCTGACCAACGAGGAGGTCGCGCTCGCCAACCGGGTGGTCACCTTCCCGGTCAACCCGCGCTTCGCCTCGCTGAATCTCGCGCAGGCGGTGCTGCTGGTTGGCTACGAATGGTTCAAACGGGCGACGGAGGGCGCGCTGCCGCACGGCATGCCGGAGCGCTCGGAGCGCGCCTCGCAGCACCAGATCCAGGCCTTCTTCGATAACCTCGTGCGCGAGCTCGACCGCGTCGAATTCCTGCGCCCGGCCGAGAAGCGCGACACCATGCTGGTCAATTTGCGCAACATCTTCACCCGCATGGAGCCGACCAAGCAGGACATGCACACCCTGCACGGCGTGGTGATGGCGATCGCTGAAGGGCGCAAGGGCCCGGCCAAGGGCGGCGTGCTCGACGGCGAGCAGGCGACGCGGCTGCGCGCGCTGCTCGCCGAGCACGGCCAGGGCGGGGCGCCCGACAGCGGCAGCACCGTCCGCGGGCTCGCGCGCCTCCTCCGCCGCAACCCGACCGACGCTGAGCGCCTGCTCTGGCAGGCCCTGACCCGCGACCGCCGCTTCGCCGGCCAGTTCAAGCGCCAGACGCCGGTCGGCCGTCACATCCCGGACTTCGTCTCCTTTCCGCACCGGATCGCGATCGAGCTGGTCAATCCGGGCGAGGGCGAGACCATCGCGGCGGACCGAGCGGCAAGGCGGGCGTGGCTCGAGGCGAGGGACTATCGGGTGATCGAGATCAAGGCGGTGGATGTTGAGCGCGATATCGAGCCGCAGCTTGCGGCGCTGCAGTCGATGATCGTCGAGGCTTGAACAATCCAAAAGTGCTGCCGGAGCTTTCACGCGAGCGCTTGTAGTTGAAGCAACTAAAGGCTGTACACGCGCTCACTGCCCGTTACTATGGTCGGCAGGAATGAGGGCTGGGGCGCTCAATGATCGGGATGGTACGCTGCGCAATCATGGGCGCGGCGGTGATGTTGGTGGTGGCGACGCTTCCTGCGTTGGCCGCAACGGATACTGCGTCGGACTGGAAGTGTACCGCGATAACGGAAGTCCCGATCGACGAACGGATCGTTGCATGTACCTCCGTACTGGAATCCGGGAAATACGGCCAGCAGGGCGCGATCAGGGCTCATTTCAACCGAGCCGCCGCTTACAACAAGAAGCGCGAGTTCGCGCATGCGATCGCGGACTATGATGAGCTGATCAGGCTCTATCCGCGAAATATGTACGCCTACTACTCTCGGGCCTATTCGTATCATCAACTGGGCGAATTTGACCGCGCTATCGCGGATTACGGTGAGGCCATTCGGTTGAACCCCAAAAATCAGCGGGCCTATTTCAGTCGCGGTGTCACCTACTCAAAGAACGGCGACTACGATCGGGCCATCGCCGACTATACCGACGCGATCCAGTTTAGCTCGCAGGGCCCCCAGGCAGATGCCAACGGCGCGGCCTACTACCAGGGAAACGACCTGGCTCCTGTTGTTGCCGATCGCAATCAGGCCAGTCCGGCGAATTCAACGACCAGGCGAGCCTATGTGGCGCGCGGAGCAGCCTATATCAAGAAGGGCAGCATCGATCGGGCCATTTCCGACTATGATCAGGCCATTGGCCTTGATCCGAGCGAAAAGACTGCATTCGTCTACCGTGCCGCAGCGTATCGAGCCGAGCATGAGCTCAATCGCGCCATGGCCGATTGCGAACGCGCTGTTCAGCTCGATCCGAAGGATGAGTTTGCCTATATCTGCCGTGGCGCGACCCACATGGCATCGGCGGATCCTGGGCGGGCCATAGCTGAATTTGATCGGGCGATCGAACTGAACCCAAAGCAGGGCGGTGCCTATCGCGACCGTGCCATGGCCAATTTCCGGACTGGCTCAATTGCAAAATCGATAGCGGATCTTGATCAAGCGAGCAGCCTCGACCCAAAGAACCCTTATATCGCACTGTGGCGCGATATAATCAGCAGGCGCGGCAATCAGCCGGGCCGGCTTGCCGATGCGGCAAGTCAGGTCGATATGGCCAAGTGGCCCGCTCCGGTCATCCGTCTTTTTTTGGGAGAAGTCACGCCAAAGGAGCTGCTCGCCGCCGCGGACGATCAGGACCCGGTGAAGAAGAAGGGGCAAGAGTGCGAAGCGAATTTCTATACCGCGGAGCTCGCCTTGCAGCGAGGGACGATGGAGGAGGCGCGGCGACTCTTCGGCCTGGCTGTGGCCGACTGCCCGAAGACCTTCATTGAGTGGCAAGCCGCCCAAGCTGAGCTTAGCGCACTGGATGCCAAGCGCTGACCATCGGGCCAATTTGCCGAGCTTCACATGGCAGCGTGCTGGCACGTTTCGTGCAGTCCTGAACGACACGAACGAAGCAGTATCTACCGTGCCTCCCGTAAGGGAAGCGATAGCGCGACACAACGGCCTGCAAGGGAGTCCCCAACATGACGCGTTCCGACCTCACCGAAAAGCTGCTCGACATCAAGCGCGAGAAGGGCTGGAGCTGGAAGTACATCTGCGAGAAGGTCGGCGGCTATTCCGAGGTGCTGATCGTCGGCGCGATCATGGGCCAGATGAAACTGACCAAGCCGCAGGCCGCCAATGCTGGCGAATTGTTCGGCCTCTCGAAGGCCGAGACTGCGATGCTCAACGAGGTGCCGATGCGCGGCACGGGCTCGCCGATGCCGCCGACTGATCCCCTGATCTACCGCTTCTACGAGATGGTGATGGTCAACGGTCCGGCCTGGAAGGCCCTGATCGAGGAGGAGTTCGGCGACGGCATCATGTCGGCGATCGACTTCGATATGGCGATCGAGCGCGTCGCCAACCCCAAGGGTGACCGCGTCCAGATCACCATGAGCGGCAAATTCCTGCCGTACAAATATTATGGCGCCAGCGGCAACGTGCCGGAGTACGGTTTCAAGGAGGAGTGACCGCCGCGAAGGCGTCGCGGAGCTCCTTGATCGGCGCCATCTCGCGAACATAGGTGAAGGACCCTGTCTCCTTCATCTCGCGCGCGCTGCGCAGGAAGGCTGCGAGCGCAAATCGCGACATGGCGCCGCCGACGCTGATGCGCTTGACGCCCGCCTCGGACAATTGCGCGAGCGTCAGCGTCGGGTCGGCAAAGCCCATCACCAGGTTGAAGGGCTTTGTCACCGACGAGGCGACCGTCTTGATCGTCGCGAGGTCGTAGACGCCGGGTGCATAGAGCACATCGGCGCCTGCGGCCTCGAACGCCCTAAGGCGCCTGATCGTGTCGTCGAGATCGTTGCGGCCCTTCAGTAGGTTCTCGGCGCGTGCCGTCAGCATGAACGGAAAGGGCAGCGCGCGTGCCGCCTCGACGGCAGCCTGCACGCGCTCGACCGCGAGCGAGAAATCGTAGATCGGCTGGCGGGGATCGCCGGAATAATCCTCGATCGAGCCGCCAACGCAGCCAACCTCCGCCGCGCGCGTGATCGCCCGTGCTGCGGTCTTCGGATCGTCGGCGCCGCAATTTTCGAGATCTGCATTTACGGGCAGGTCGGTCGCCTCGGCAATCGCCCGGCAATTGTCGAGAATGGCATCGAGGCTGATGGTCGCGCTGCCGAGCGTGTTGGCGAGGCCGAGGCTGGTGGTGGCGAGTGCCTCGAACCCCATGGCCGCGAGGAGTTTTGCGGTGCCGGCGTCCCAGGGATTGGGAATGATGAAGGCGCCCGCCCGCTCGTGCAGGGCTCGAAACGTCATTGCCTTCTCCAATTGGTTCGCCATGGCCTGCTTCCCGTGTGCTGGTGTCTGTTCGGACACAGCGATAGGCGCATTTCCACCATTCGCCAAATTTGTTATTTCTCTCCAGATCATCAGCTTTTTGCATGAGGTGTCCGCGATGGACAGCGATGCCCTCGATACGTTCCTGACCGTTCACCGCAGGGGAGGAATCTCGAATGCGGCCAAGGCGCTGCATCGCTCGCAGCCCGCGATCTCGCGCCGCATTGCGCTCTTGGAGCAGGAGCTCGGCGTGCCCCTGTTCGAGCGGGTCGCAGGCCGTACGCTGCTGAGCGATGCCGGGCGCGTGCTGATCCCCTATGCCGAGCGCGCCGTCGCGGCCGCGCAGGATGCCGAGCAGGCAATACGCGCGCTGACGAAGCAGAATTCAGGGCCGGTCTCGCTCGCCGTGACCGGCACGCTCGCCGACAGCCGCCTCTCGGAAATCATGAAAGGATTTGCCAAAGCGAATTCGGACGTCACGCTCACGCTTCGCACCGCCACCAGCGCCGAGGTCAGCGACCTCATCCGCCGCGGCGAGGCGACGCTCGGGCTGCGCTACAATGTCGACCGGTCGGCTGACCTCGCTTGCGAGCCGATCCTGACCGAGAGGCTGCAAGTCGTGTGCGCGCCCGATCATGCGCTCGCCGGCAAGCGCGTCGGACGTCTCGCCGCGCTTGGTGAGCAACGCTGGATCGCGTTTCCCGAGATACCCGGACGCCGCGAGATCGCGGCTTCCCACGTCTTTGCGTTGTTTCTCACGCAAGGATTGGGCGAGGTGGAGTGGACGCCGGTCGATAGTCTCACGGCGCAGAAGCGCCTCGTTGAGTCGGGCTTCGGCCTTGCGCTGCTCGCGCAAAGCCACGTGGCCGAGGAGGTGGCCTCGGGCACCATGTCGACCATTGCCGTCGGCGATCTCTCGGCAAGTCACGATGTGACCGTCGTCACCCGGCGAGACGGATTTTTGAGCATGGCTGCGCGGCGGTTGCTGGAGGCGATTCGGCGTGACTACAGCGCTGTCGGCGCTGTCGTGGCCGGGCGTCCGCGGAAAGGTCGCGCGGCGCGCAAAACACGTGCGCGCCGGCGTGCCGCCTAGAAGGCGTTCGCTTATTTCCCCGTCTTCACCTCGGCCGCCGCCACCGCGATCAGTTCGTTCATCTTGGTGCGAATCGCCTGCTCGGTGACGGCCACGCCTTTGGCTGAGAAATCGCCCAAAACCTTGCGCAGGACGTCACCGTCGCCGGCTTCCTCGAAATCAGCTGCGACCACCTCCTTGGCATAAGTCGTGGCCGCATCCCCCGCGAGACCGAGCTGTTCGGCGGCCCAGAGGCCGAGCAGGCGATTGCGGCGGGCCTCGGCCTTGAATTTCTGCTCCTCGTCGAGGGCGAATTTCTTCTCGAAACCTTCCTCGCGCTTGTCGAAAGTGGTCATGCTTTTCCGTTCCAATTCCCTTGCTGAATCCGGCGGTCGCGCTGCGTTGCGGTGACCCCGGCCGATGCCTAGATAAGGGGCACGAATCGGCAGACCAATGAGCCGTAAAGCCGCAGGCAAGACGGTATAAGTTGGTGCCGGAAGAGCCGGATCGATTGTGCTGGGACAGCCAATCGGATAGGTTGCCTAAAGGTTTGGTTCCTGTTCTGTTTCTATGGGTTCCAGACCGTTCACGGCAGCTCCGCTGTGGGTCCTAATCCTTGTCAACCGGAGCACACCAAATTCATGGATTTTAACAAAACACGGTACATCCCCATGAGCCGTCGGCGTCGCATTTATGAAGGCAAGGCAAAGGTTCTTTACGAAGGTCCCGAGCCCGGCACCTTGATCCAGCACTTTAAAGACGACGCCACCGCGTTCAATGCGAAGAAGCACCAGGTGATCGAGGGCAAGGGCGTCCTCAACAACCGGATCTCGGAGTACCTGTTTCAGCACCTCAACGACATCGGGGTGCCGACCCATTTCATCCGTCGCCTCAACATGCGCGAGCAGTTGATCCGCGAGGTCGAGATCGTGCCGCTCGAGGTGGTGGTGCGGAACGTTGCCGCGGGCTCGCTGTCGCAGCGGCTCGGCATCGAGGAGGGCACGCAGCTGCCGCGCTCGATCATCGAATTCTACTACAAGAACGACCAGCTCAACGATCCCATGGTGTCGGAAGAGCACATCACCGCCTTCGGTTGGGCGACGCCGCAGGAGATCGACGACATCATGGCGCTCGCCATCCGCGTCAACGATTTCCTCACCGGCCTCTTCCTCGGCATCGGCATCCGCCTCGTCGACTTCAAGATGGAATGCGGCCGCCTGTTCGAGAACGAGATGATGCGCATCATCGTCGCCGACGAGATCTCACCGGACTCCTGCCGTCTCTGGGACATCAAGTCGAACGAGAAGCTCGACAAGGACCGCTTCCGGCGCGACCTCGGCGGCCTGCTCGAGGCCTATACCGAAGTTGCAAAGCGACTCGGCATCCTCATGGAGAACGAGCGTCCGGCGGGCTCGGGCCCGGTGCTGGTGAAGAGCTAAGAGGGATTTTTGACGTGAAGGCACGTGTCACCGTTACCCTGAAGACGGGCATTCTGGATCCGCAGGGCAAGGCCATCGAAGGAGCGCTGAAATCGCTCGGCGTCGACGGTATCGCCAGCGTCCGACAGGGAAAGGTGTTCGACATCGAGCTCGCCGGCGCGGACAAGGCCAAGGCGGAGGCCGCGCTGAAGGAGGTCGCCGACAAGCTGCTCGCCAACACGGTGATCGAGAACTATCGCGTCGAGATCGTCTAGCGTTCACAGCCACCCGACGCGGCGGAAGCGCCAGTAGAGCGCGAGACACGCCACCACCATCAGGCCCAGTACGGCAAAATAGCCGTACTCCCAGTCCAGCTCCGGCATGTGCTTGAAATTCATGCCGTAGATTCCTGCGACCGCCGTCGGAACGGCGATGATGGCAAGCCACGAGGCGAGTCGCTTGGAGACCAACGTTTCCTGCGCCTGGCCGACCAAGAGGCTCGCCTCGAACGCGAATGCCAGTACTTCGCGCATGGAATCGATGCGTTCCTGGATATTGCGGACGTGGTCGGTGACGTCGCGGAACAGGGGCTGCATGGTCGGACGCACCATCGACAGCTCATCGTGCTCCAGCCGGCGGCAAACTTCCACCAACGGCCCGATTGCGTTCCGGAGCCGCAGCAGGTCACGACGCAGCATGTAGAGCCGTTCGATCTGCGGCTTGGTGATCACGTTGGAAAGTACGTGGTCCTCGATCTCCTCGACCTCCTCGTGAATGCTTTCGAGCACGGGGGAGTAGTTGTCGACGATGAAATCGAGGATGGCATAGAGGATGTAGTCCTCACCGCGGGCCAGCGCCCGCGGACAGCTTTCGCAGCGCGCGCGCACCGCCGTGTAGGACGTCGAGGCGCCGTGACGGACGGTGACGAGATAGCCGTCGCCGACGAAGATGTGCGTCTCGCCGAAGGCGATGCGGCCGTCGATGAGTTGCGCCGTGCGCGCGACGATGAACAGGGCCTCGCCATATTGCTCGATCTTCGGCCGCTGATGGGCGTTGTTGGCGTCCTCGATCGCAAACTCGTGCAGATCGAATTGCTTCTGCACGGCGCTGAGCATCGCCATGTCCGGCTCATGCAGCCCGATCCAGACGACATGGCCGGGCTTTGCCCGCCAGCTCGAGGCTTCGCTGATTGCGATGTTGGCGACGCGCCGGCCATCGACATAGGCACCGGCGGCAACGACGCCCTCGGTGGAGACCGGTTCGGCTGGGGATGTGGGCGAGGACGGGACGTTCATGGCTTCAATCCCAGGCAAAATCGTTCGGCCAAAGAGCTGGCTATGGCCTGTGCACAAAGCGGCCAAGTGAGGCTAGCACTGGTAAAATCCGCGTCAAATGGTTATGTCTCCTCACGATTTGGCCGCTGGCCAGCCCGATTCCATTCCTCGCTTCGGAACTCAAAGCCATGAAAGCCGCCATCCTCGTCTTTCCCGGAATCAACCGCGAGCGCGACATGGCGCGTGCGTTGAAGCTGATCTCGGGACGCGAGCCGGCGATGGTCTGGCACGCCGAGAACTCGCTGCCGGCAGGAACCGATCTGGTCGTGGTACCCGGTGGTTTCTCTTATGGCGATTATTTGCGCTGTGGCGCCATCGCGGCGCGCGCGCCGGTGATGGATGCGGTGCGCGATTATGCGGCCGAGGGCGGCCTCGTGCTCGGCGTCTGCAACGGTTTCCAGATTCTCTGCGAGTCCGGTCTCTTGCCGGGCGTGCTGATGCGCAATGCGCGGCTGAAGTTCATCTGTCACGACGTGCATCTGCGCGTCGAGCGCTCCGATACGCCGTTCACCCGCGGCTACAATGCCGGCCAAGTGATCCGCGTGCCGGTCGCCCATGGCGAGGGCAACTACGAGGCGGATGAAGAGACTATCAAGCGGCTCGAAGGCGAGGGCCGGGTGCTCTATCGCTATTGCTCGGCCGAGGGCGTGGTCGACGAAGCCCACAACATCAACGGCGCGGCCCATTCCATCGCCGGGATCGTCAACGACAAGGGCAACGTGCTCGGCATGATGCCGCATCCGGAAAATCACGTCGAAGACATCATGGGCTGCACCGACGGACGCGGCCTGTTCGCCGGCCTCGTCGCGCATCTCGACCGCGCGGCGTGAACCTCATCACCCGACATCGCGACTGACGAAGGGTTGTTCGATCGCGCGCGAAGTCCCGCGCGTTTGGAACAACTCTGGATTGTTTCACTGCATCGACATGCTATCAAGGGTGTCGGCGCCATTGATACGTACGTCGGATTTCGCATGCCCGTTGCCCTGATCGTCCTGCTGCTCGAGATCACGCTCATTTGGCACGCAGCACGCACCGGGCGGCTGCGGCCCTGGGCGTTCATCATCCTGATGGTGCCGCTGGTCGGTTCGCTGGCCTACATCGTTGTCGAACTCATTCCCGAATGGTTCTCGAGCCCGCAGGCGCGACAGGCTCGCCAGCGCTTCGCCAACCGGCTCGACCCGGAGAAGCGCTATCGCGAATTGCAGGATCGCCTCGCCGCGACCGATTCCATCGTCAATCGCGCCGCGCTCGCCGAGGAATGCGTGAAGATCGCGCGATTCGGCGAGGCCGAGCGGCACTACGATCACATCCTGAAGCTGCCGATGGGTCACGACCCCGCCTATGCGCTCGGCAAGGCTCAGGCGGAATTTTCAGGCAATCGTCCGGCCGATGCGCTGGCGACGCTCGACGATCTCCAGAAGCAGTGGCCGGAATTCGATTCGGCCGAAGCGCATCTTCTGTATGCCCGCGCTCTTGCCGAGGTCGGACGCCTCGACGAGGCGCTCGAGGAATATCAGGCCGTGGCGGCCTATTTCCCCGGTGCCGAGGCGCGGGTGCGCTACGGCATGCTGCTGCAAATGGTCGGCCGCACCGCGGAAGCGCGGGTGATCTTCAACGAGCTCCTGATCCAGATGCGGCGCGCACCAAAATATCTGCGCAATGCGCAGGCCGAGTGGCTCTCGATCGCCGAGAAGCTGCTTTCGACCTGAGCGGCCGGCGCTGGCTCGCCGTCCATCGCGCGCGGTGCGGCCCCCGGGTCAGGCACCGGTCGGCGATGGCGCCTTCCGCTTCACCCGCTTGATCGTGCCGGAGAAGGTGAACAGCCTGCGCTCGCCGGCCATCATCTCGCCGCGCAGGAAGATCAGCGAGCCGCCGGCGCGGGTGACCTCACCGGTGCATTCGATCAGCTCCCCCTCGTGGCCGGCATCGAGGAATTCGCAGCCAAAATTGACGGTCACGCCGCGGCCGTCCAGCGCGTGGCGGCCGATCGCGAACAGGCAGTAATCGGCGAACGCCATGAAGCAACCGCCATGGACGTTCTGGGAGCCGTTGAGGTGCTTCTTCTCGACCCGGAAGGCGCAGCGCACGCGGCCGTCCTCCTCGAAGCGGTGCCAGAAGGGACCGATATGGTTCTCAAAACTATCGCGAATCCAGGTCTGCCAGCCCTTGAATTCCCCCTCGGTCGCGACATGCAGGTCGGGGCGGCGGTCGGGCATCGTTTTGGTCAGCTCGTGCAAGGAATGGGGCCTTCAAATGAGGGGTTTTTGCCCTTAAATCCGATCCATCCGCGCTGTGCAATTCCTGTTCCCGCGGGCCCCTTCTGCAAAACTATGGACAGTGGGAAAATGCGCCTTAAAGGGCTTTTCCCAGGCCGTGGATGTTCCTAAGAACGGCCAGACCCCGCCGAAAGCGCCGAATCCATGCTCAAGAACGAACCAAAGATCACCCCCGAACTGGTCGCCGCCCACGGGCTCAAGCCCGACGAGTATGAGCGCATCCTGAAGCTGATCGGGCGAGAGCCGACCTTCACCGAGCTCGGCATCTTCTCGGCGATGTGGAACGAGCACTGCTCGTACAAGTCCTCGCGCATCCATCTGCGCGGCCTGCCGACGAAAGCGCCCTGGGTGATCCAGGGGCCTGGCGAGAACGCCGGCGTGATCGATATCGGCGACGGCCAAGCCGTGGCCTTCAAGATGGAGAGCCACAACCACCCGAGCTACATCGAGCCCTATCAGGGCGCGACCACCGGCGTCGGCGGCATCTTGCGCGACGTCTTCACCATGGGCGCGCGCCCGATCGCCTGCCTCAACGCGCTGAGCTTTGGCGCACCCGAGCATCCCAAGACGCGGCACCTCGTCTCCGGCGTCGTCGCCGGCGTCGGCGGCTACGGCAATTCGTTCGGCGTGCCGACGGTCGGCGGCCAGGTGCGCTTCCACACCCGCTATGACGGCAACATCCTCGTCAACGCCATGGCGGTCGGCCTCGCCGACGCCGACAAGATCTTCTATGCGGCCGCCTCCGGCGTGAACATGCCGATCGTCTATTTGGGCTCGAAGACGGGCCGCGACGGCATTCACGGCGCCTCGATGGCGTCGGCCGAGTTCGACGACAAGTCCGAGGAAAAGCGCCCGACCGTGCAGGTCGGAGATCCCTTCGCCGAAAAGCTTTTGCTCGAGGCCTGCCTCGAGATCATGGAAAAGGGCTGTGTCATCGCGATCCAGGACATGGGCGCGGCGGGGCTTACATGCTCGGCAGTCGAAATGGGCGCCAAGGGCGACCTCGGCGTCGATCTCGACCTCGACGCGGTGCCGACGCGCGAGACCGGCATGAGCGCCTACGAGATGATGCTCTCGGAGAGCCAGGAGCGCATGCTCATGGTGCTCAAGCCCGAGAAGGAGAAAGAGGCGGAGGCGATCTTCAAGAAATGGGGGCTCGACTTCGCCGTGGTGGGTTACACCACGCCAACCAAGCGCTTTGTGGTCAAGCATGGCGGCGACGTCATGGCCGACCTGCCGATCAAGGAGCTCGGCGATGAGGCGCCGGTCTACGACCGGCCGCATGTCGCTTCAAGCTCGCTGCCGGTCGTGCATGCCCGCGAGGTGGCGGCGCCGATGGGCATTGGTGCTGCGCTCGAGAAACTGATCGGCACGCCCGAGCTGTGCAGCAAGCGCTGGGTCTGGGAGCAGTACGACCACGTCATCCTCGGCAACACCGTGCAGCGTCCGGGCGGCGATGCCGCCGTCGTCCGCGTAGAGGACGGGCCGAAGGGGCTCGCGATGACGGTGGATGTGACGCCGCGCTATTGCGAGGCTGATCCATTCGAGGGTGGCAAGCAGGCGGTGGCCGAAGCCTGGCGCAACATTACCGCGGTCGGGGGCAAGCCGCTCGCGATCACCGACAATCTCAATTTCGGCAATCCGGAACGGCCCGAGATCATGGGCCAGTTCGTCGGCTGCCTGAAGGGCATTTCGGACGCCTGCCGCGCGCTCGACTTCCCGGTCGTGTCCGGCAACGTCTCGCTCTACAACGAGACCAATGGCCGCGCGATCCTGCCGACGCCCTCGATCGGCGGCGTCGGCGTGCTCGATGATTTCACCAAGTCCGCTTCGCTCGCCTTCAAGGCCGAGGGCGAGGCGATCCTGTTGATCGGCGAGACCCATGGCTGGCTAGGCCAGTCGGTTTATCTGCGCGACATCTGCGGTCGCGAGGAGGGCGCGCCACCGCCGGTTGATCTCACCGCCGAGAAGCGCAATGGCGACGTGGTGCGCGGCATGATCCATGCGGGCACTGCGACCGCAGCGCACGATCTTTCCGACGGCGGTCTTCTGGTGGCGCTGGCCGAGATGGCGATGGCGAGCGGCATCGGAGCGCGCCTGTTGGCTGCGCCCACCGCGCTCGTGCCGCACGCCTATTGGTTCGGCGAGGACCAGGCGCGCTACATTGTGACGGTGCCTGAAACACAGGCCGGCCTCGTGCTTGCAAAGATGCGCGGCTGCGAGGTGCCCTGCGTGCGCATCGGCACCACCGGCGGCGACGCGATTACGATTGGCGGCGAGGCGCCGGTCAAGATCGACACGCTGCGCACCGCATTCGAGCGCTGGCTGCCGGAGTATATGGGCGCGAAGGTGGCTTGAGGTCATTCCGGGGCGCGCGATAGCGCGAACCCGGAATCTCGAGATTCCGGGTTCGATGCTGCGCATCGCCCCGGAATGACTCCCTCACAACACCCGTGTCGCGCCGGGAATCTTTCGTAGCGCTGCCGTGGCGGCCCAGCTCAGGATTACCGTGAGCACGAACGCGATCGTCGCCTTCACGATCGCCGGCACGCTGACGTCGAACAGGTAATACTGGATCCACAGCACGATCGGGTAGTGCACCAGGAACATGCCGTAGGCTTCGCCCTGCATGCGGTCGAGCAACGTCGGTCCCGGTGCTTTCGAGTGCAGGAAGAAGGCGAGGATCGTCAGCAGGATCGCGGCCGAGAACAGCACGAAGAACGAGCCGTAGATTGCATGATACCACCACGGCAGATGGGGCGGATTGCCCAGGATCTCGCGCTTGACGAAGATCATGCACCACATGCCCGCGTAGGGGAGCAGGGTGACGAACAGCCAGCTCCATCGGCTTTTCGGTAACTGGCCGTCCGGGCCCAGCACGCCGGTGGCCATGCTGGCACAGCCGACGCCGGCGCCGATGAAGAAATAGGAGGCGTAGAGCAGCACACGGCTCGCCTGCACCGAGAACGGTCCAAATTCGAACCAGTGATTGACGCCGTAATAGATCAGCAACGGGATGTAGGCGATCTCGGTGACGATGCAGAGCAGCAGCCAGAACCGCCACGGCTCCTTGAAGCCCAATTGCGAGACCCGGTTGATCGGAAACACCAGCGTCGACGAGACCCGGTAGAGCAGGCACGCGGTGACGTCGAAGGCGAGCAGCACCCAGACGAACCAGATCGGACCGCTTGGCCATGGCCCGACGGTCACCGTCTTCCACCAGAACGCCGAGAAGGTGAGATCGGAGCCGCCCTGCAATGCCAGCGCGTAATAGGCGAGCGGGATTAGCGTCAGCGCGCAGACGGCGAAGGGAAGGCCGAGCCGAAGCATGCGGTCGCTGATGAAAGTCAGCGGCGCCTTGTGGCCGAGGCCGGGCCATACGAACAGTCCCGACAGGAAGAAGAACATCGCCATGAAGAACGAGTCGTTGGCGAGCACGATCAGATCGAACCCGATCCACTCGGTCGGATCGGTGTGACCGAAATAGGTATAGGGGATGACGGCATGATGCAGCAGCACCACAAGGGTCAGGAACGTGCGCGCCCGATCCAGCGACAGGTTTCGCACCTTGCTTTTGGGAGCAGCGCTGACCTCCGCGCCAGCCGCCGCCGTAGGTGAGATCGTTGTCATGTTCGCCCCGGTTGCATCCTTCCCTGGATGCGATGTTGCCGCCGGGGCGCGTATTCAGCAAGCTCTGTTTGGCTTGGCAAGGGTTCGTCTCGCGCCCGCAGCGGTGCATAATAGGAACCGCTTTGTCACTCTGCACGTTAAAGTTCACGAAATCTTCAATTGGCCGCCCGCTTCGGCGGCGCGGAGCTGGCGATGACGATCTTGAAATGGGCGCTGATCTTCCTTCTGGTCTCGATCGTGGCCGGCTTGCTCGGCTTCACCGGCATTTCGGCCGCCTCCGCCGACATCGCGCGCTTCCTGTTCTACGTCTTCGTCGTGATCTTCCTGATACTTCTGGTGTTGGGACTCACGATCTTCAGGGCGTAGCTACTGGAGTCGTTCCGGGGCGATGCGAAGCATCGAACCCGGAATCTCGAGATTCCGGGTTCGGTCCTGCGGACCGCCCCGGAATGACAGCATCCAAAATTACCCCACTTCCTCGATCTTCACCTTGTCAGGATAGAAGGCGAGATGGCCGGAGATCTCCGTCATGGCGGGGAACGGCGTCTCGTAAGTCCAGATCGCATTGTCCAGCGTGTTGCCGTCGGCCTTGACGCTGAAATAGCTCGCGTCCCCCTTGTAGGGACAATGGGTGACGCGGTCGGTCCGCTCGAGCAAGGCCATGTTGGCGTCCTCCCGCGGCACGTACTGGACAGCCGGATACCGGGCCTCCTTCAACGTCAGCGCCTTCGTGGTGTCTGCGATCACAACGTCGCCCGCCGTCACGCGGACGCGCCTGGGGTTGTGAGTGATGGTGATGGGGTGGTCGGGGCCCGGAAGCTTCATGATTTCACGCCTTTTTGGTCGATTGGCCGTGCGCGGCACTTAGTCGTGCCTTTATCCCGCTCGAAGCTGAAATATAGTCGCTGGAAGCGTGACCTAGAAGGCCGTTCACGCTAAGTTTGGGCCTGCCGGTCCCGGGGACCCCGGCAAGTGATTCGAAGGCCTGAATTCGAAGGCGGTAGAAGGAGCAAGAGCCGAAATGCCAATGGACGCCCACGATATCGAGGCGATGATCAAGACAGCGATCCCCGATGCCGAGGTAACGATCCGGGACCTCGCCGGTGACGGCGACCATTATGCCGCGACCGTCATCTCGGAATCCTTCCGTGGAAAGTCCCGCGTTCAGCAGCACCAGATCGTCTATCAGTCGCTGCGCGGCCAGATGGGCGGTGTGCTTCACGCGCTGGCGCTGCAGACCGGCGTGCCCGGAAGCTGATGTTGAATTGATCTTTTGCCGGCGGGGTAGGCTATGGCTGCGGACGATACACGCGGCGCGATGTTTCGCGTCATCGTGCCGGACCAGCCGAGCCGCGTTACCTATGTCGAGTTGTTCTTCGATCTCGTCTTCGTCTACGCCGTCACGCAGATTTCGCACATGCTGCTCGGCCGCTTCACGCCGCTCGGCGCTGTCCAGGTCACGCTGCTGTTCCTCGCGGTGTGGTGGGTCTGGGTCTACACCGCCTGGGTCACCAACTGGCTGAACCCCGAGCTGACGCCGGTCCGCGTCCTGCTCTTCCTGATGATGCTGGGCGGCCTCGTGCTGTCGACCTCGATCCCGACGGCATTCGAGGGGCGTGGGCTGTGGTTTGCGATCGCCTATGCGTCCATGCAGGTCGGACGTACCGCCTTCTGGCTGTTTGCGACGCCGCCGCACCGGATTATGGTCCGGCACAATGCGATCCGCATCCTGCTCTGGCTCTCGGTCTCTGCCGTGCTGTGGATCGCAGGCGGGTTTGCGGAGGGAGAGGCGCGGCTGTGGTTCTGGACTGCGGCCGTCGTCTTCGAATACATCTCGCCGGCCGCGCGCTTCTGGGTGCCGAAGCTGGGATTCTCGTCGGTCGAAGCCTGGGCCGTCGAGGGTGGCCATATGGCCGAGCGCTGCGCCGGCTTCATCATCATCGCACTCGGAGAGGCCGTCGTCGTCAACGGCGCGACGTTTGCCGAGCTGAGCTGGACCGGCGAGAACATCTCCGCCTTCCTGGCCGCGCTCCTCGGCAGCGTCGCGATGTGGTGGATCTATTTCAACAAGGGCGCGGAAGCGGGCTCCGAGCTGATCTCGAAATCCGCCGATTCCGGCCGGCTCGCGCGGCTCGCCTACACCTACCTGCATATGCCGATCATTGCCGGCATCATCCTGACCGCCGTGTCGGATGAGCTGGTACTGAAGCATCCGAACGGACATTCCGATCTCAGGACGGTCTTGAGCACAGTCGGCGGTCCCCTGGTGTTTTTGGTAGGCACCATCCTGTTCAAGCACGCGATCCGCGGCTTCCTCCAGCTCTCGCACGGCATCGGCATCGTCATGCTTCTGGCGTTAGGCTGGTTCGGCGGTGAATTATCGCCGCTCTGGCTGTCGATCGCGACGACGGCGATCCTGATCGTGGTGGCGGTGTGGGAATCGGTGTCGTTGCGCGCGCAGCCTGAGGAGGTTGATTGAACCGCTTGTGCTGATCGGACGTCTAACGACGAACCGTTCTCGTCAAGGCTCCGACAGACATGAACCTTCCCGTCTTCAGATATCATCCTGATCCGATTGCAAGCGGCAGCATCGTTGCGTCCGGGGCGCAATGCGTCTGCTGCGACCAGCGGCGCGGCTTCATCTATACGGGGCCGAGCTATTGCGAGGTGGAGCTCGAAGAAGCGCTCTGTCCGTGGTGCATCGCCGACGGCTCGGCGCATGAGAAGTTCGACGCGAGCTTCGTCGACGAAGCGCTCTTTCCGGACGAGATTCCCCGCAACATTGTTGAGGAGATCGCTTTCCGCACCCCGGGCTTCTCCGGTTGGCAGCAGGAGCAGTGGATGGCCTGTTGCGGCGATGCGGCCGCTTTTATCGAGCCAGCCGGCTACGCCGATATCCGCGCGCGCCATCCGCAGCTTGAGGGCACGTTGATGATGCAAATCGTGAACGATCGCGGCATTTCGGCGACGCAATTTCTGGCCTCACTCAACCGCGAACACGGGCCTACGGCTTATGTCTTCTGCTGTCGCCACTGCGACGGCAAGCTCGCTTACACCGACTGTCTGTAGCCGGGGCATGCAGAGCCGACATGAGCCACGCCTTCCGGAGCTGCATAATGTGCCTCGCGATAGTGACGTTCTCGGCGACCGCTGTCTCGGCTGGCGACACGATCCCGCTCGACGTCGAGCTCAAACTGACGGATCAGGACTACCAGCCGCTCGCTGGCGTGCCGGTCCGCCTGGTGTTCGGCACCGCGGATTGGCAGGTGCCCAATTCCGGCACGCGCGTCACCACCGCGGATGATGGCACTGCACGATTTGCGGCGCAGGCCGTCATCGACCGACGCTGGAATTTCCGCAATATCGGCTTCACACCTTTCAGCATGCCGTTTCGTGCCGACCACCTTTTTCTTGCGGCCGAGCTTGAATTCGCAATTCCAAGACGGGACGGCGGGGATGCCGTTCATCGGTTTCTCTACACGGCCGATATCGATCGGATGCCGGACGGGGATTGCAGCACCTTTGACCTCGACAAGGTCTATGAGGCGGGGCCAGACGGCCGATTCACCAAGCTCGTCGGCTCCAACGCAGCCGGCCCGAATTTCGACGGCATGATCGAGGGTTGGAAGCTCGGCAGTGCCGGATACAGGATGTGGGATTACATGCTGACGCCGGTCAAGGATGAGCTGACCGGCACGCGCAAGTGGCACTTGAAGCTCGGCTTGATGCGCCGGCCGAAGCCCATTCTGGTGCAATAGGCCGTCCGGCCTATTTAGACGCGACCAGCGCGTGCACCGAGAACATCCGTTCCGCGTCAGTCCAGGTCTCCTGCACCCGCCAGCCGGCGCCGCGCGCCAGCGCTGCGAACCGCTCCTGGCTGTATTTGTAGCTGTTCTCGGTATGGATGCTCTCGCCCGGCCGGAACGAGAAGCTGGTACCCAGCATGCGTACGGTCTGGCTCTTCCTGCTGATCAGGTGCATCTCGATGCGGTGCTGCTCGCGATTGTAGATCGCGCGATGGGTGAAGGCGGAGAGATCGAAATTGCCGCCGAGCTCGCGGTTGATGCGGACGAGCACATTGAGGTTGAAGCGGGCGGTGACGCCGGCTGCATCGTTGTAGGCGTCGTGGAGCACGCGCTCGTCCTTTTCGAGGTCGGCACCGATGATCATCAGCGCGTCCTGGCCCAGAATCTGCCGCGCGCTCTTGAGGAATGCCTGGGCTTCGTGCGGCTCGAAATTGCCGATGGTCGAGCCGGGGAAGAAGCCGACCTTCGGCAGGTTGGCGACCGCGGGTGGCAGTTCAAACGGCGCAGTGAAGTCGGCGGCCACGGGATGGATGTCGAGCGAGGGGAAATCCCGCCGCAAGCCGTTGGCCTGCCCCTGAAGGAAATCGCCGGAGATATCGACCGGCACGTAGGCCGCGAACCTGCAATGTTTCAGGAGCAGGCGGACCTTGGTAGTCGCGCCGGCGCCGAACTCGACCAGGGCCGCGTGCTCCGGGATGATTTTCGCGATCTCGCTGCCGCGCTCGCGCAGGATCGAGAGCTCGGTGCGCGTCGGATAATATTCCGGCAGGCGGGTGATCGCCTCGAACAGCTCTGATCCCGTCGCATCGTAGAAATATTTCGGCGACAGTCTTTTCGGCTGCTGTGACAGATCCCCGATGGCGTCGCGGGCAAAGGCGGTGGTCTGTTCGTCAGGAAGATGGGCTTCGGCCAAAGCGCTGGCGTGCACATTCATGATACTCTCCTGAACGCGCTTTCCGGCGCGCGGTTGTCGTCGGATGAGAACTCACTCGTAGTCGGCGAGGCGTAATCCCGTGAATTGCCAACGGTGGTGCGGGTAGAAGAAGTTGCGATAGGTGATACGGCTGTGCCCGCCTGGAGTTGCAAGCGAAGAGCCGCGCAGCACCAGCTGATTGACCATGAACTTGCCGTTGTACTCGCCGAGCGCGCCTTCCACGGCGCGGTAACCGGGATAGGGCGAATATGAGCTGCGGGTCCATTGCCAGACGATGCCGAAGGCATCGTTGAGCTGGCCGGCGCGGGCCGCGACCTCCCATTCGATCTCGGTCGGCAGGTGTTTGCCGGACCAGCGCGCGAATGCATCCGCCTCGTAATAGCTCACGTGGCACACGGGCGCGTCGGGATCGACCGGCTTGAGCCCGGCGAGCGTCATCACGTGCCAGTGACCGTCGATCTCGCGCCAGTGGCCTGGCGCCTGCCAGCCCTCGTTGCCGACCGCCGCAAAGCCGTCCATCAGCCAGAGCGACGCGGCCCGGTAACCGCCGTCGCGCATGAAGGCCAGCCATTCGGCATTGGTGACGAGATTGCGTGCGATCCGCACCGGGCCGACGAGCGCGCGATGCGCGGGCTTCTCATTGTCGAAATGGAAGCTCTCGTCGGCGTGTCCGATGCTGTGAATGCCTTCGTTCAGGGATAGCCACTCCGCGCCAGTCTTGTTCGAAGCCGGGAAGTGCCACTCGGGATCGTAAGCAGGCAGGACCGGATTCTGCACAAAGGCATGCAGGATATCCGTGAACATCAGCTCCTGGTGCTGCTGCTCATGATTGAGGCCGACTTCGACCAACGGGCTGATGGCGCGAAGCTTGGCTTCGTCCATCCCGCGGAAGAATCTCACGACGGCGGCATCGACGTGAGCCCGATAGGCAGTGACCTGATCGGCGCTCGGCCGCGTGATGTCACCGCGGCGATGCCGGGCATGGCGTGGACCGGCGCTGACGTAATAGGAATTGAACAGGAATGCGAAGTCGGGATGGAAGGGCTTATAGCCCGGACAGTGCTCGCCAAGCAGAAACTGCTCGAAGAACCAGGTCGTATGCGCGCGGTGCCATTTCGTGGGGCTCGCATCCGGCATGGACTGGATCTGCTGGTCTTCCGCGCTAAGCGGCGCCGCGCGGCGCTCGGTCTCGTTGCGGACCGTCACAAAGGCATCCACCAGCGCTTCGGCCAAGCTGCCGGATTCGGAGAAAGGTGACGCGGGGAGCGGGCTGGCCGTCGCGGAGGCTTGTTTCGTCACGGTTTTCTCCAGGTGGACAAGAGAACGTTGCAGACGTAGCTCGGTTCCAAGAGACAGGTTCGTCCTAAATAGGGCCTCCGTTACGGGATAAAAGTCCTCCTCGGTGATGATATTAGAGCCATCAGGTCATGGTCTGGCCGGCCCCGAACTCGCACGTTGGCCGCATGGCAGGTCTCCGTCGCCGCCATTTTACTTTGGATGTCCAATAGTTTGCGCTACATATAGGGGCAGGTATCGGGTTAGATGGCTGAGCCGGCCCGAAGCGATGAGGGCTCCGCCCCGGAAGGACATGATATGAGCATCGAGGAATTCATCGACGGCGAAGTGAAGTCGAACGACGTGGTTCTGTTCATGAAGGGCACGCCGCAATTTCCGCAGTGCGGTTTCTCCGGCCAGGTCGTGCAGATCCTCGACCATCTCGGGGTCGGCTATAAGGGCCTGAACGTTCTCGAATCGGCCGAGCTGCGCAATGGCATCAAGGTCTATTCGAACTGGCCGACCATCCCCCAGCTCTATGTGAAGGGCGAGTTCGTTGGCGGCTGTGACATCGTGCGCGAAATGTTCCAGGCCGGCGAATTGCAGCAGCTCTTCTCCGACAAGGGCGTTGCCGTCAACGCGGCGGCCTGACGCTTGGCGATGCTGACGCGCCGGATCGGTGGCGCGCAGCTCGAGATCATCGTCGCCGACATCACGACGCTCGGCGTTGACGCGATCGTCAACGCCGCCAACACGTCGCTCCTCGGTGGGGGCGGCGTCGATGGTGCGATCCACCGGGCCGCCGGCCCGGACCTTGTCACCGAGTGCCGCATGCTCCATGGCTGCAAGACGGGTGATGCCAAGATCACGCGTGGCTACCGGTTGAAGGCCGCGCATGTGATCCACACCGTCGGTCCGGTATGGAATGGCGGCAACCTCGGCGAAGACGATCTGCTCGCCTCCTGCTACCGCCATTCGATGGAGCTCTGCCGCAAGCACGAGCTCGCTTCCGTGGCATTCCCGGCGATCTCGACCGGCGTCTACCGTTTCCCGGCGGACCGCGCCGCGCGGATTGCTGTCGCAACCACGGTCGAAGCTCTGGCCGCGACTTCTTCGGTCACTCAGGTCATCTTCTGCTGTTTCTCCGAGCCAAGTGCCGTCTTGCATCGTGAGGCGCTGTTGGCGCACGGCGCCGGCGATTGACGATGAGGCCGGGCCGTCGTTCCGTCGAAGGACGTCTGGCCCTGGCACGTTGGCTGTTTGTCTGCGCCGGGCTCTTGGCATTCGCCGCGGTTGCTGCGGCGGAAGACCTGCTTGCCGGACGTGAACTCGATCCGCAGAAGCTTGCGCCCGTCAGCGACTATCTTCGCAACGAGGTTGTGGCTGGCAAGATTCCCGGCGCCATCCTGCTGATCCAGCAGCATGGCAAGCCCGTGCTCTACGAAAAGTTCGGCCTGCGCAACATCAAGACCGCAGAGCCGATGACGGACGACACCATCTTCCGCCTCTATTCGATGTCGAAGCCGGTGACCTCGGTCGCGGCGATGATGCTGGTCGATGACGGCCGGCTTGGTCTCGACGACGCCCTTTCGAAATACATTCCGGCCTTCGCCGATGTGAAGGTTGGCGTCGTGCAGCCGGACAGTAGCCTGCGGCTTGTGCCAACGGCGCGACCGATCACCATCCGCGACCTCCTGCGCCATACTTCCGGCATCACTTACGGCTTCTATGGCGACAGCCCTGTCCGCAGGCTCTATGCGCAGGCCAGCCTGTTCGACGGCGATCCCGACAATGCGCAGTTTGTCGAACGGTTGGCGCGGTTGCCGCTGGCCGAGCAGCCGGCGACACTATGGGACTACGGCCATTCGACCGACGTGCTGGGGCGGGTGATCGAGATCGTCTCGGGTCAGTCGCTCTATCAGTTCGAGAAGGAGCGGCTGCTCGTTCCGCTGGGGATGAGCGATACCGCTTCTTTCGTCGCCGACGATGCGAAGCGACCATTGATCGCAGAGCCGATGCCGAGCGACTGGTTCGACCGTCCCGTCGCCGGCATTAGGGAGGCGACCGCACCGCATCGCTGGGAATCCGGCGGTGCCGGCATGGTCGGCACTGCCGGCGACTATGCGCGCTTTGCGCAGATGCTGCTCAATGGCGGCGAGCTCGACGGACGGCGCTATCTCAGGCGCGAGACGGTCGCGCTGATGACCTCGAACCAGATCGGCGAAGGGACGGGGATCGGGAAGGATCCTGAGTTCTATTTTCCGGGCCCGGACAGCGGCTTTGGCCTCGGATTTGCCGTGCGGACGGAAGCGAACGCGCCGCTGCCGGCCGGCGAATATCGCTGGGACGGCGTCGGCGGCACGTTCTTTTTCATCGATCCCGCGGACGACCTGTTCGTCGTCTGCATGATGCAGTCGCCGTCGCAGCGTGGGCCGATCCAGATCGAACTGAAGCGGCTGGTCTACGAGGCGATGGGGCGCTGATCACGCCCCGCGCACGATCTCGCGCACATGGCCGATCGTTTCCTCGATCATCGCAGCCGTCACGTCGAGATGCGTGCAGGCGCGGATACGGCCATCCATCATCGCAAGCATCACGCCGTGTTGGCGCAAGGCGCCAACCATCTTGTCGCCGGCAATGCCGGCGCCGTCGGGCCTGAAGAACACGAGGTTGGTCTCGGGCTCCTGCACTTCGATGCCTGCGATCTGCGATAGCCCGCGCGCCAGCGCGCGCGCATTGGCGTGGTCATCCGCAAGGCGATCGACATGGTGGTCGAGCGCATGGATGCAGGCGGCCGCGCAGACGCCGGATTGCCGCATCGAGCCGCCGAGGCGCTGCTTCCACTGCCAGACCGCGTCGATGAAGTCGCGCGAGCCGGCAAGCACGCCGCCGATCGGCGCGCCCAGGCCTTTCGAGAAGTCGATCCAGGCCGAATCCCAGCCTGCCGTCATGTCATGTGGTGAGATTCCGGCGGCGACGGTCGCGTTGAGCAGGCGCGCGCCGTCCATGTGGGTGGCAAGCCCATTCTGCTTTGCGATCGCGACGATCTCGTCGAGCGCTGCCTTCCTCCAGATCGTGCCGCCGCCGATATTGGCGGTCTGCTCGACGCTGACCACTCTCTGGATCGGCTGGTAGCGCGTGCGCGGATGAAGCGCTTTGCGGAACGTCTCAGGTGTGAACTGCCCGTCGGGACCTTGGAGCTGCGTGATCTGGAATCCGCCGAGGGCAGCATGCGCGCCGCCTTCGCGCGCGATGATATGTGCGGTTTCATGCGCGAGGATCTCGTCGCCGGGACGGCAGTGCACCAGCGTCGCGGTGACGTTGCACATCGTGCCCGAGGGCATGAACACCGCTGCTTCCTTGCCGAGCAGGTCGGCGACGCGCTCGCAGAGCGCATTCGTGGTCGGGTCGTCGCCGACCTGCTCGTCGCCGACCTCCGCGCGCGCCATCGCCTCGCGCATCGCAGGCGTCGGCCGCGTCTGCGTGTCCGAGAGCAGGTTGATGCGCACCGACGGCGCCTTCGGATCGACGGGGGGAGGGGTGTAGAGCATCATCAAGTTCCTTGCGAGTTCTATTCGCTCGTTGTCAGCGGCTCTCAAGCGGACGTCGGGCGGCGTGTCGAAATCGCATAATAACGATTTCCGTCGCGGTCACGCGATAATCGATCAGATAGGGATGGGGATTGACCAGAAGGCGGCGCACGTTCGCTCGAGTTGTCTGCCGTCCTGCATAGGGATGGTCCTGCAGCAACGCAATCAGAGCAACAATGCGGTCGCGCACGTGAGCTGCCCCCGGCGATCGGGATTCGATGTAGGTCAAGGCAGTGTCGATCTGGGCGAGCGCCCGCCGTGTGTAACGGACCTTCACAACCCGTGCTTAGTCCACATCGCGCGAACTTCGTCGGCGGTGGCCAGCTCACCGCGGGCGATTTCGGCCTCCGCCTCGGCCAGATCGGCCTCTTCAGCCTCTGTGAGCTGGATCGCCGGTTGATCGACGCCTGCGAGCTCAAGCAGCGCTCGCGCCAGTTCGTCCTGCTCGGAGTCGGGCAGCACCGATACCTTGCTAAATGCCTCGTCCAAAAGACGTGTCATGATCAAGCTCCATCGGTGCGATCATAGCACAAGCAGATCGAGAGGTGGGAGTGACCAGCCCAAACGACAAGGCCCCGGTTTTGCCGGGGCCTTTCGAACTTCGTTATCAGCGCGAATAGAATTCGACGACCAGGTGCGGCTCCATCTGCACCGGGAACGGCACGTCGGAGAGGCCGGGGATGCGCGCATACTTCGCGCTCATCTTGCCGTGGTCGACTTCGAGATAGTCGGGGACGTCACGCTCGGGGAGCTGGCTCGCTTCGAGCACGTGGGCGAGCTGCTTGGAGGCTTCCTTGACCTCGATCACGTCGCCGACCTTGAGCTGGTAGCTCGAGATGTTGACCTTGCGGCCGTTCACCTTGATGTGGCCGTGGTTGATGAACTGGCGTGCTGCGAAAATCGTCGACACGAACTTGGCGCGGTACACGACCGCGTCGAGACGACGCTCCAGGAGGCCGATCAGGTTCTCGCCGGTGTCGCCCTTCAGGCGGCTCGCCTCGACATAGATGCCGTGGAACTGGCGCTCGCTGATGTTGGCGTAGTAGCCCTTGAGCTTCTGCTTGGCGCGGAGCTGAACGCCGAAGTCGGAGAGCTTGCCCTTGCGGCGCTGGCCGTGCTGGCCGGGGCCGTACTCGCGGCGGTTCACGGGGCTCTTGGGGCGGCCCCAGATGTTCTGGCCCATACGGCGATCGATCTTGTACTTCGCCTCACTGCGCTTAGTCATCGCGTCCTCTTGATAGAGTTAGGTTGATTTGAGGAAACGCGCCCTCCTGTGTGACCGGGAAATCCCGGCACCGACAGGCCCCATCCCCAAAGCTTCAAGGGACAAGGCCACGGGTCGCGAAACGCTTCGCGGGCCGAAACCGGCCCGCGAGCAGGCGGCTTTTAGGAGAAATCGGGCCGTCCTGTCAATCTTTTACGTCGCCACGGCCCGGATCGGCTTGGGTTCGGCAGCCTGCCGGCTGCCGCGCAATTCGGCAGCGATTTCAGCGTTCAGGACCTGTTCCAGCTTGGTTAAGACCCGGGCGATCGGGGCGGCATCGGTAATCCGGTGATCCCAGCGAAGGACGACCTTGATGGTCTGGTCCGGCTCGACCACCCCATAGCTCAGGATAAACGGCCCCGGCGTGATGGCATGGAGCTCGCCCCCGCCATAGGCCGCGACGGAGGTGACCGAATAGCTGCCGAAAAAGCTGGCGCGCTGGCGGCCGAAATTGAGCCCGATCAGCCAAGCCAACCGGCGCAGCGGCAGCGGCAGGCGCATCGCCAGCATCATCTTGCGAACCATCGGCACGTCCTTGAGCGGGGCCTCCTTGGCATGCCGGATCAGGACGTCGGTCTCGGCCAGCGGCAGGCCGTCCGGGCCGGCAATCCGCTGCGCCACCACGCATTCCTCGCCGTCCACGACGCGGGCGACCGCCACCATCGCCACGCTTTTGGGCAGCTCATAGAAGGTCGGCCACGGCCATTTGGCATAGAGGGTGCGCAGGATCGGCTCGTCCCTGGCGACGAGCGCGAAGGCCTTGACGAAGATCGCGGCCCAGCCGGCCGGCACCTTTGCGCTGGCCCGGGCCTCAAGCAGGGGACGGATCTGGAGCGGCCGCGACAGCGAGACGAAGGGCACGCCCATCGAGGCGTGCATGAGGTCGAACACCATGCGCCGCAGCAGCGAAATTTTCCTGGATTTACCGCGCATCGTCCTCGGGTTTCCGCGGGGCCCAAATTGATATGGCGAGTCGATGGTCCGCCCACTGCCCTGATCTAGCATGAACCAGCCGGCTTGGAGCCAGCGGGTGCAAGAATCATGACTTCCTCCGGTTCAGAAGAAGTTTGATGAATTCGGTAAAATCATGGCATTTCAATGCCTTAAATGGATAATTTGATGTCGCCCACAATCGACCTTGAGAATCGCGCGAAGGGCGGCCTACCGCCTGATACCCTCGAACGCCGCCATGATACCCCGCTGGAACAGCGACCAGTCGAAGCCGAGCGCAATGGCGCGGTAGCCGCGATCGATCAGGCGATTGGCCTGATCGGTGGTGCGCGCCGCCCCGCCGATCGGCACGCCGCTTCTGAGAATGCCGGCCTCGGCCCGGGCGATCAGCTCCAACAGTTCGGGGTCGTCCATCTGGCCGCGCTTGTTGATGGAGGTAGCGAGATCGCCGGGACCGATGACCGCGATATCGATCCCTGGGGTTGCCATGATCTCGTCGATGCGATTGACCGCATCGACATGCTCGATGGTGATCATGCAGAGCATCTCGTCGTCGGCTGAAGCCATGTAGTCGGGCATCGACTGGCCCCAGCGGAACGGCGCATGGAAGGGACCCCAGAGACGATCGCCGCGCGGCGGATAGCGCACGCTGCGCACCGCCTTTTCGGCTTCCTCGCGGCTGGTGATCATCGGGAAATTGATGCCGAAGGCGCCGATGTCCATCGGGGCCTTGGCAAGCCAGGGCTCGTTGGCGGCGATGCGCACCAGCGGCGTGCATGGCGTCCCCGTGGTGGCCGCGATCATAGCATGTGCTTCGGTGAGCCCGATCGGCCCGTGCTCGAGATCGATGATGATCCAGTCGAGCGACCGCGCCATGATCTGCACGGTCTGCACGCTCGGAATGGTCGCGATCGCTCCGAAGGCCGGACGGCCTTCGCGCCAGAGCTGGCGGAGACGGTTGAGCGGCGTTGATGTGGCTGACATGGCCAGAACCTGCGGGATAGGAGCGGCGCAACCTAGCAGCGCAGTATGCCCGCGAGAAGTCAGGCCGGGATGCGCCCGCCGAAGAATGACGTCAGTGCAGGGCCGAGGCCGTGCGATCGGCGAGACGTGAAGATCATTTCCGCACCGGTCTGCACGATCTCGGCGGCGCGCGGACCGAGCAGGTCCGAGACGCGGCGCGCGATCGCGGGGGCCGGGTCGATCCAGTCGACCGGCCAGGGCGCAAGTTTCGTCAGCCGGTCGATCAGCAGTGGATAGTGCGTGCAGGCGAGCACGATCGTGTCGGTGCGCGCGGTCGCGTCGTGGGGATTGCCGACGAAGCAGGGCTTCAGTTCGGTGAGGATTTCGCCGTCGCTGATCGCGTGGCCGCCGAGCGCAGCTTCCGCGAGCGAGGCGAGCTGGGGCGAGCCGACCAGCGTCACCTCGCAGCCTTGCGCGAAATCACGGATCAAGGCGCGGGTGTATTCGCGTTTCACGGTACCCTTGGTGCCGAGCACGGAGACACGCCTCGTCTTCGATTGCGCGCAGGCCGGCTTGATCGCAGGCACCGTGCCGACGAAGGGTACGGAATAGGCCTCGCGCAAATGCGACAGCACGAGCGTGGAGGCAGTGTTGCAGGCGATGACGACAAGCTCGGGATCGTGCGTGTCGATCAGTTCGCCCATCAGCGGCACCACGCGGGCGATGATCTCGTCCTCGCTGTGATGGCCGTAGGGGAAGAAGGCGTCGTCGGCGACGTAGACATAATGCGCGTCGGGGCGTGCCGCGACGACCTCGCGCAGCACGGTGAGCCCGCCGAGGCCGGAATCGAACACCAATATGGTAGGGGAGTCGGTCACCTGGTTACCCTAGCCCTGCCATGGTTACCATTCGGTTTTTGGGGCGCTTTTGCGGCGAACGCGGGTGCAGCCCAATTTTGAACGATTCAAATCGCCTCGATCGCGCTCGCTCGCTATCAGATCGCGCCATGCTGCGCCGCAGTTGGGGACATCCGCAGAATTCGGGAGCCGACATGATCAGAAACACCAATGCCGGCTGGGGCAGTATCTCCCGCTGGTTTCACTGGATCCTCGCGGCTGCGATCATCGGCATGATCGGGCTCGGCTGGTGGGTCAACCACGTGCCGGCGAGGCCCGACCGCTTCTTCTACCGCTCGATCCACGCCGACATCGGCTACTTGGTCCTGCTGCTCACCGTCATTCGCCTGGCTTGGCGCATCGGCAACCCGACGCCGGCGCTGCCGGACGACAGCCCTCCCTGGCAGAAGTTCGCCGCGCGCATCAGCCACGCCGCGCTCTATCTCATCGTGATCCTGGTCGCGATGCTCGGCTGGGCCCACTCCGGCGCGCATGCGCCCGACTACTCCAGCTTCTTCGGCCTGTTTCACGTGCCGCAATTCACCTCTCCCGACCGCGAGGCGGCACGCGCCTATGAAGACCGCCACATCCTGTTTGCCTATGTGCTGCTGGCCCTGATCGTGGTCCATGTCGCCGCCACCGCCTGGCACCACTACATCCGCCGCGACCGCGTCGCGGTGCGGATGCTGACGGAGGAAGCGAAGGCGGGGTAGGTAGGCGGCCCGTCGTGTGGTCCGACCGTGCCCCCACACCGCTGTCATGCCGCGAAAGCGAGGCATCCAGTGCGCCGCGTCTCCTCCGTATCACGTCACCGCCACAGGAACAGGAATGCTTGATCACCCGCTTTCGCGGGCGATCACAATGAAAGTGCTGTGCGCGTGATGACGGAGTGTGGGGCCTTCACGCAATCCGGTTGGTGGTCGCAGCTCGCTCCGCTTTGAGCTGGTCCTGCAAGCGCGAGATGTTTTCGAGCAGGCGCTGGCTGGCGAGGACCAGGAAGTAGTAGCCGAACTGCGGGTCCTGGAAGTAGATCTCGAGCAGCCGTTCATAGGTGATGGTCAGCACCTGGCCGTCCTCGATGCACTCCACCGTTCCGGTGCGCTGGTTGTTCGGCGTCAGGAAGCCGAGCTCACCCATCAGGCGGCCAGGCGGGATCTCGATGTTGATCTCCTTGACCAGAAACTTGCCGGTCACCGTCAGGAACATCTCGTTGGCGGGGTCGTGGATCTTGAAGAGGGTGTCACCGTGGCGGTATTTGCGCTCGGTCATGAAGGGCTTCAGCCATTCCATCGACATGTCGCCCTGCGTCGCGTGGCGCGCCTTCTTGACGAGCTTGAGCATCTGGCGGAGGCGAACGCCGTTGATCGGGACCAAGAGAAGATACAGCAGAAACGTCGAGGTGTTGCCCGACAGCAGACCGTAGATGGCGAACAACGCGCAGCCGATCATGTTGGCAACCCGCAACGGCACCATGGTCTGCATCAGAAGCGTCGCGACGAAGAAGATCGCGCCGACGACGGCGAACAGATTCGCCAGCGTGATGTTGGCCAGGAAGATCTCCAGCAGGCGGTTGAACAGGGCGTCGTAGGTGATGTTGTTGGGATCGAGGCCCATTTGCACCAGGATCTTCGCGATCCTGAGATTGTCCGCAGCCGTATCGAGAATGCGGTTCAAAATCGACGAGATATCTGCGCTGGACGTCATCATATTTCCTCACGCCTCAAGCCGTCGGTACTTTTAGGATACGGATAATCGAAATCGATCGTTTGAGTAAGATGACCGGCGGATTCGATGCAAGCAGCCAATTCTAGCCCGCACGCCGGTTTCGGCAATTACCCACTCGTCGGGCCTAAAACCGGTCGACCGGGAGGGGGAACGGACCTTATTCGAGGCCGTTAGCACCAAAAGCAATGTCTGGTGAGCCGTCATGTCCGATTCTTGCGACTATTTTCGTGAGCATGCGATTGCGGCCACCCGCAAGGCGCGCGCCTTGCCGGCGGGAGCAGCAAAGCGCAAGCAGCGAACCGTCGCGCGCGTCTATCATCTCTTGTCCAGGGAGGCGGCGTTCGCGCCCAATATCCATCATCTGGATGAGTTTCGCGCGGCACGGCGTCTGGAGCGGCAGATCACGGGGACCGGTTGATCGCCGGGAGACTTGCCTTACCCGACCGACGAGCAGATTTGCAGTCTGCTGCAATTGTGTGCAGCGGTTCGATGACAGCCTGACGAAAGCGACCGCAGATTTTACGGTCTGGAAATCCCCCTCCCGGCCACTATGCTCGTTGTGCGGCCGGCTGCTGCGTCGCCGCGCCGCGAGGGGGGTGGCATGCGCACAACATTGGTCGGCGTCGTTCGCATTGCCACCAAAGGGCCGGGCGACGTGGCGGGCCTTTTGAAAATGATCGGGCAGGGCGAGATCGATCCGAAAGCGATCCTGGCGATCCTGGGCAAGACCGAGGGTAATGGCGGCGTCAACGACTTTACGCGCGAGTATGCCGTGGCTGCGCTCTGCACGGCGCTCGCGCCGCATGTTGGGCTCGAGCCGCATCAGGTCGAGCAGCGCATCGCCTTCGTGATGTCGGGCGGTACCGAAGGCGTGCTGAGCCCGCACATTACCGTCTTCACGCGCCAAAGCATCGCGCCGGCGCCGGCTGGTTTTGCTGGAAAGCGGCTCAGCATCGGCATGGCACAGACCCGCGATTTCCTTCCCGAGGAGCTCGGCCGCGGCGCGCAGATCAGGGAAACGGCGAAGGCGGTGGCATCCGCCATGGCGGATGCCGGCATTACCGAGCCGAACGACGTCCATTTCGTCCAGATCAAATGCCCGCTGCTGACCAGCGAGCGTGTCGAGGCAGCCTCCGCGCGCGGTAACACGACCGTGACGACAAGTGCTTACAGCTCGATGGCCTATTCGCGCGGCGCCTCGGCGCTTGGCGTCGCGCTGGCGCTCGGCGAGATCGAGGGCGGGATCCGTGACGAGGACGTGTTGCGGCGGTTCGAGCTGTTTTCCTCGGTGGCCTCGACCTCGGCGGGGATCGAATTGATGCACAACGTCGTCATCGTGCTCGGCAATTCGGTGTCTTCGGCGAGCCCGTTCGAGATCGGCCATGCCGTCATGCATGATGCCATCGATGCCGCTGCCGTGATCGAGGCGCTTGCAAGCGTGGGGCTAAAGTCGGGATCGACAACGGATACGGGCCGAGAGCTCGTCAATATCTTCGCCAAGGCTGAGGCCTCGCCGACCGGCAGCGTCCGCGGTTTTCGCCACACGATGCTGGAGGATACCGACATCAGCGCGACACGGCATGCCCGCGCGGCCGTTGGCGGCCTGATCGGCGGTCTTGCAGGAAGTGGCGCCGTCTACGTCTCTGGCGGAGCCGAGCATCAGGGGCCTCCGGGCGGCGGCCCCGTTGCCGCCATCGTACGGGTCGCTGACGATTCCGATTGAGCGCAGCGGGGGCAGTATCCCCGTGCTCATCGGCGTTCGGCCGGCTGAGGGCGGCCGGTGCAATGCGTTCACTTCGCGGCGCTGTTCACGCTGCGATGCTGAATCGACACAGGAGCGGAATTGAGCGTTGGACCGGAGCCACTCACGAGGTCACTGCGCAGTGATGGCGAAGCCGCGTGAAGCGCGAAGATGATGGCAATCTGGGTCCGGTTCTGAAGGCGGTACTTGCGCATGATGTTGCCGATATGCGCGCGAACCGTATTTTCGGAGATCTTGAGCTCGTAGGCGATGTTCTTGTTCTGCATGCCACGCGCAATCAGCATCATGAGCTCGCGCTCACGCGGCGTAGGTGTGATCGGTACGCTTGTATTCATGACCAATTCCTCCCTGGCATGAAGGTTGACGTGACCATCCCAGCATTTTTCTCACTCCACCTTGAGCGCCTCGATTGGACTGAGCTTGGAAGCCATGTGCGCGGGATAGAATCCGAAGATCACACCGGTCACGGCTGAAAATCCAACGGCGAGGCCGATCGACTGCATGTCGATCGCAGTGACCCAGCCGGCTATTCGCGCCACCGTCATCGACAGCGTGACGCCGCCGACGACGCCGATGGCGCCGCCAAGAAGACAAAGAACGAGAGCTTCACAAAGGAATTGCAAACGAATATCGCGCATTCGGCCGCCGAGCGCGCGGCGAATACCGATCTCTCGGGTGCGTTCTGTGACGGAAACGATCATGACGTTCATGATGCTGATGCCGCCGACGAGCAGTGAGACCGAAGCGATCGCGAACAGCAGCAGAGCCACGGTGCGGATGGCGCCCTGTTGCGCCTCCATGGCGGCCGCCGGATCCTGCACCTTGAAATCGTCGGCCTGGCCGACGGGAATCCTGTGCCGTTGTCGCAGCAGGCCTTCGATCTCGCTGGTCGCGCCCGCCATCTGGCTATCGGAGGCGACCTTGACGAGGATATAGGCGATGGCGTCCCGGTTGATACCGCTCGCGCTGCCGAGAAAGCGCAGCTTGGCGGTGGTCAGTGGAACGAAGGCGACATCGTCCTGCGCCGGACCCTTGCGATCGAGCACGCCGATGACTTCGAGCGGGACCTGCATGATTCTGACCTGCGCGCCGATCGGATCGTCGCCCGGCGCGAACAGCTCTTTGGCGGCGGCACTGCCGAGAATGACGACCTTTGCGGCGCCGGCTTCCTCTGCCGCGGAGAAGTATCGACCGGATGATAATTGCCAGTCGCGCACCATGAAGTGCGAGGTGGTCGTGCCGTTGATCGTGGTGTTCCAGTTCTTGGCTTCCCGGATGACTTGCGCAGTGCCCGCAACCGAACCCGCCGCGGTCTGGATCTCCGGAATCTGATCGAGGATCGCCTGCACATCGCCCTCGGTCATCGTCAGCTTGGTGCCGGCTTTCATGCGAACGGCGCCCTGTTGGACCGCGCCCGGCATGACCATCAGCACGTTGGAGCCGATAGAACGGATCTGCTCCTCGACGCGAAGCTGCGCGCCCTTGCCGATGGCAAAGACCGTGACGATCGAGGCCACGCCGATCACGATACCCAGGATGGTCAGGATGCTGCGCAGCGGATTCAGGCGCAGCGCGTGAAGGGCGGTCTGAAGGGCTTGATATGCGGTCATGATGCCCAGGCCTTGTTCGGCATTGGGTCACGCATCTCATCCGCGACGACCTCGCCGTCGTGCAGGCGAATGGTGCGTTCGCAGCGCGCGGCCACGGTGGAATCATGGGTGATCATCACGATGGTCTGGCCGCCGTCATGGAGTGCGTCGAACAGGGCCAGAATCTCGGCGCCGGTCCGGCTGTCGAGCGCGCCGGTCGGCTCGTCGGCGAGCACGATCGCGGGCTGGGCGACCAGGGCCCGCGCGATCGCAACGCGCTGCTGCTCGCCACCTGACAGTTGCCGCGGAAAATGCCTCGCCCGGTGCAGCATGCCGACCGCCTCGAGGCACTGTTCGGCACGCAGCATCCGCTGCTTGTGGCGGATGCCGCCATAGACGAGCGGCAGCGCCACGTTCTCGACCGCATTGTGCCGCGCGAGCAGATTGTAGGATTGAAACACGAAGCCGATTGCGTGCGCGCGCAGTTCGGACCTGCGGTCATCAGGCAGATCGGCGACGTCGCCACCTTCCAGAAGTATCGCGCCCTCGCTCGGCCGATCGAGCAATCCGATCATGTTCATCAGGGTCGATTTGCCGGACCCCGACGGGCCCATGATGGCAAGACTTTCACCGCGCCGGATGTCGAAGCTGACGTCATGCACCGCGGTCACCGCGACGCCTTCTGTCCGGTAGATGCGACCGACCGATCTGAGGCTGACGAGTGCGGGCAGGGCGGTCATGATCCGAACCTTATTCCGAGGAGTTCCATGCCCGCAGGCCTGATCGCCTGTCCGATCGCGACCTGGCTGCCTTCCGTCAGGTCGCCGCTCTTGAGCGCGACCTGCTCGGCGCCGTCGCTGGCGACCGTGACCGCGATGCGCTTGAGCGAACCCGTGGGCGTGCGCAGCCATACGCCGTCCCGGCCTTGGGTCGTTGATGGCTGCGTGCCGTTCGGCTGGAACCGCAGCGCCGCGACCGGTACTTTCAGAACGTCGTCCTGGCGGTCGACCACGATCTTGACGAGCGCGGTCATACCGGGAAGCAGTGCGCCGTCGAGGTTGGAGGTCGACAGCACGACGGTATAGGTGACTACGTGCTGCTGCGTCTGCGGCGCCTTGCGGACCTGCCGCACGATCGCTTCGAAGCGGCGGTCGGGATAGGAATCGACCGTGAAGTGCGCGCGCTGCGCGGTCGCGATGCGTCCGATATCTGCCTCATCGACCTGGGCGTGGATCTCCATGTCCTCGAGCCGGTGCGCCACCAGGAAATTCGTCCGGGCCTCGAGGCCAACCGCGAGCGTCTGCCCCTCGTTGATGAAGCGACCGACGATCACACCGTCGATCGGAGAGCGGATGATGGTGCGGTCGAGATCGGCCTCGGCGGCGCGGAGAATGGCCTCCTTCTCCGGCACCGCCGTCCTCGCCTGCTGGAGCTCGGCCTCGATCCGGCGCACGTCGGCAGTGGCGCCTTCGACGGCGTAGGCGTTCAGCGTCACGAGGACCTCCGCCTCGCGCTCCTGTGCGAGACGCGCGGTGAAATCGGTTTGCGCGTCCTCGACTGTCGTGGCGGCCACCACGTTCTGCGACTGCAACGCCAATTTGCGCTGGAGCGTCCGCTGCGCCGACGCCTTCACGGCCTGGGCGCTGTCGAGCTTGGCCGCCAGCACCGCCCTCGTGCCCTTGGCATTCTCCAGGTCGATCTTGCCGCGGTCGAGCTTGGCCTGCTCCAGTTCGACATTTGCGCGCGCCATCTCGACCGCCGCCTTGGCTTCGTCGACCTTGGCCGCAAAGCTCCGCAGGTCGATCTGTGCCAGCGGTTGGTCCTTCCGCACGTTGTCGTTGAAGTCGACGTAGACCTTTGAGATCTGCCCCGACAGTTGCGAGCCCACCTCGATCGTCTTCACCGGCTGAAGCGCGCCGGTCACGGTGATCGTCTGCTCGATGCTGCCGCGCTGGATCGAGGCGTAGCGGAACATCGGCGCGTCTGAGCGGAAGATCGGCGTTTCGCGTGCAGCGGGCAGGATGGTCTTCGTGCTTGAGCGATAGGCGTGTCCGGCTTCGTTTGCGATCCAGTCGGCCGAAGAGCGCATAGCCGCGGGATCGATGGCAAAAGCTACCGCAAGTGCGGAGACGCCACCCAACGCAACGAGGATTGGCACAAAACGCATATTGAAACCTCGGCCTTAATAAAAAGGAGACCGTCAGGCACAATTCGCACCCTAACGCACAGGTAGCAATTCCTGCGCTTTCGCTTGACGGTCCAGCAATATGTCGTCGGTTCTAGGCCTCTGGACGTGTGCGCTCCATGAAACAAACGTCAAGTTGTGGGGCGTCGATCCGCCACTTTTGGGACGATCGATATACTCCGGGATTCGATGTGACCCTGGAATCGATCTTTTTCAATCACTAATTGTAGGATGTGCTATGGTGTGGAGGTGGCACGCGCCAGTCGGATCATACTGATTTCTGCTCGTGTACGAGAGCGCACCATGAATACATGTGCGACACGGCAGCGGCTTCAGCACATTCGTCGCAGGGAAGCTCGGCCTTCCGCATCTACAACGCTGCGTCATGTCTGCGGCGATGCCGTGAGCTCGCGCAAGATCGAGAACAATGACCGCCCGTCGAATGCGACGGAGCGTTTCGACGCCCGCACCTGCGGCGCGTTGTCACTGATCCGTCGCATCGGAGGGAAGGCAGGAAGTGTAATCTGGCCCACAGCAATGTCACGCCGCTGCACTAGGATGGTTCGTTGATTGCGTGTGAGGGAACCCGGCGCAGATCGGTTCTCACGACCAAAAGTTGTTGGACAAGGAGCCTTTAAGTCATGGGTACGAGCCGGGCAACGATTTACGTGATCGACGACGATGAACAAATAAGGAGTGCCCTTGCAGATCTCTGCCAGGACGCAGGCCTCGATGTGAAGCTGTTCGGCTCGACCGACGAATTCTCGTTCGAGGAGCTCTCCGACGGTCCGTCTTGCCTGGTGCTCGACGTTCGCTTTCCCGGAACGTCGCCGACCGGACTCGATCTGCAGCGAACGCTGGCCGACTCCGGAGTCTCGGTTCCGATCGTGTTCATCAGCGGCCATTCGGACATCCGCGTCTCGGTGGAAGCGATGAAGCGCGGCGCCGTGGAATTCCTGCCCAAGCCGTTTCGTGAGCAGGAGTTTCTCGATGCGGTGCGGCTCGGCGTGGAACGCGACCGCAGGCGGCTTGAGCGCGAGTTCATCGTGCGCGAAGCCCGGCGTCGCTTCGAGGAGCTGACGGTACGCGAGCGCGACATATTGCTGCTGATGGCGGAGGGGCTTGTCGCCAAGCAGATCGCGGCAAGGCTGAATGTCAGCGAGGTGACGGTGAAGGTGCACCGCGCGCGCATGATGCGGAAGCTACAGCTGCGTTCACCCATCGAGGTGGTGAGACTCGTCGACAGCATCAGGCCGAACGTTGCGACGCCACGTCAAGGCGCAGTTGCATTGAATGGAGCCGAATTCGCACGCGGCATCTAGTCCGTCCGGACTAGCATGAACCTCAGTCTATCAAGCGCCGCGTCGACGGTTCAGAGTATCCCGCATGATGTCGCAGAGTTTTGCATACGACATCGCTCACCGCTAACCTTGGCACGAAAGGGATACTCCATGCGTAAGTTGATTCTTGCCTCCGCCGCACTGATCGCCCTCACCGCCGGCGCCCGCGCCGACAATACGGCGACCACCTTCCAGCTTGGCCTCGTGAACGGCTCCTCCGTGAATCAGCAGGGCCACGTGAACGACAGCTCGACCACCACTCAGATCGGTCTCGCGAATGGCGCGCTCACCCTGCAAGGCACGACTACGCCTTCGCTCAACAACGCCAGCTCGGTGACCCAGGTCGGCGCCGCGAACGCAGCCATCACCGGACAGGTTGCGACCGGCAACAACACCAGCTCGATCGGCCAGTTCTCGATCGGCGGCGCGCCGAACAACTTCGCTGCCGTTGGGCAGATCGGCGGCGGCCTGAACCTCAGCTCCATTACGCAGCACTAAGCCAGCCCCGTACCTCCCTGGGCGCGTCACAGCGCGGGCGCGCCCGGGCCTTGCTCGAAATGATTGCGATCTGGCCTGTTGATGAAACGCCGGACCGACCAGTTACTACTGCCCGTTTACTACTGCGGAGGATTTCATATGCGGATCAATTATCTGATTGCGACGGCCGTCATGCTCGGTGCGCTGACCTCTGTCGAAGCCAAAGCGGACAACACGGCCAGCGTGTTGCAATTCGGTACCACGAATGCCTCGTCCACGACGCAGAGCGGGCCGGTGAACAACACCGCGACGACGCTGCAATTCGGTGCGACCAATCAGGCGACGAGCGTGCAGTTGGGATCACTGTCCTCGGTCAATTCGGCGACGATTGGACAGGGGGGCACGACGCCTACTGCGACCAACACTGCCGGTGTGGGTCAGGTCGGCGGCTCCAACACGAGCCTTATCGGACAGATTGGCCTGAACAACACGGCCGCCGTCGGCCAGCTTGGGATCCTGAACGGCTCGACCATCCTGCAGGCAGCTCCGTGACGTGAGGTCGTGCCGAGATCTCGGCATCATTGTGGAGGCATGTGATGAACAAGCATCTTCTGATCGCTGCGATGGCAGCTCTCGTCTCCTGTTGCGCAGCGAGCGGCCCGGCCCGGGCACAAAGCGCCGACATCAAGACGATCGTCTCGCTCAACGGACCGCCGGTCGTGTTGAACCAGAGCAGCTCGACCAACATGGCGGGCATATTCATGGTCGGCGGCACGACCAGCGCGACCGTCACCCAGAACGGAAAAAACAACGCAACCGGCATCCTGCAATTTGGCGGAACGAACAGCGCTTCGCTCTCCCAATTCGGGAGCTTGAATTCCGCGTTCGCTGGCCAAGTCGGCTTGAACAACACGTCGCACGTCACCCAGACCAGTCCGTGAGATCCGAACCCCCGTTCGGAACTGCCGGGAGAAAGATCTCATGAGATGGCGTAGTCACATTTGGGCGGCGACCACGATCGCCGCCGCGATCGCGGCGAGTACGGCAGCGTCCGCCGGCACGATCAAGAGCGGGCTGTCCAACGACAAGGTCAGCGTCGAGACGATCTTCGGGTTCGGCAATGATCAGAAGCCAGTGGTGGTCGAGGAAAACGGCAGCAAGCTCAACTTCGTGCAGGTGTTCGAACTCGGCGGTGCTGGTCCGGTTGGTGCAACGATTATCCAAAACGGAGCAACCAACTATGCTAACGTCATGCAGACCGGCGCAACGACCAGCGCAGCGATCGGTCAGTTTGGCGCGAGCAACACGACGCAGGTCATGCAGATGGGCAATGTCACCGATACGCTGCTCGTGCAGGTCGGTGACATGAACACCGGCGCCGTCAGTCAGGCCGGCCGCTTCAACTGGGCAGCCATCTTCCAGTTCGGGCGGTGATCGCAAGAGGCGCGCGCATGAAACTCGTTCTGTTTGCAACGGGAGTGGTGATGATGGTGTCGGGCGGAACCGGGCCGGCGTCGGCAGGCAGCGATGGAGACGGCCATACGACGATCGTGCAGGATGCCAACGGCCAGACGGTGATCACCCAGAGCGGCGATCCCGTGCAAGCCGATGTACGGATCGAGAAAGAGCCCGGGCGCACGATCGTCTACCGCAAGAGCGGCGGGAACACTGCGGTCGTGACCCAGAGCACCAATCCGGGGGACCTCCCGCCCGCCTTGCGCGAATGGTTGCGGAGCCTCTCCGGGCAGTGAAGACCGAGCCATGCGTTGATGCCTGGCATCCAACGAGAGATGGCGCCGGCGCGTCCGGAACCCGGCTGTCGCTGGGACGTTGAGCCCGTCAATCCTGTTGGACCGCGGCAGCATCCGGAGGTGGCGATGGAGCATCTGCGCTATCCCAATGAGACCGGTGAATATCGTGCGGCTCGGAACGCGCTTCTCGAGGAGGAGATGGCACTCCGTGCGCAGATCGAGGCCGTCGCGGCCAAACGTCGCGCGCTGCCGCTCGGCGGCGAAGTACCCGAGGACTACCTGTTCGAGCGGATCGGCAAGAACAGCATGCCGGAGAAGGTAAGGATGTCCGAGCTGTTCGGGGCGAGCAACACGCTCATCCTGTACAGCTTCATGTACGGACCGGAAAGCGCGCTGCCATGTCCGGGGTGCACGCATTTGCTCGACGGGCTCGATGGTGCGGCGAGGCATATCGGCCAGCGCGCCGCGATGTACATAGTTGCCAAATCGCCGATAGCGCGTCTTGCGGCCTGGGCACACGAGCGCGGCTGGAATCATCTTCTGCTGCTCTCGACGGCCGGCAATTCCTACGACGCCGATTATTTCGGCGATACTCTGAAGCTGTCCGCCGGAATGCGCACGCAGCATCGCGTGCCGGACAACGAGAATTGGGACGAGACGATCTTCAACGTGTTCAAGAAAAGCGACGGGGCGATCAGGCACTCTTGGGGCTCTGAGATGGCCTATGCGCCGCCGGTTGCAAATCAGCATCATCGTGCCGGCGATCTTGTCGACCCGCTCTGGGGCCTCCTGGACATGACGCCGGAAGGCCGTGGCGATTTCTTTCCCAAGGTGAACTACGATTAACCGCCCCGTGCGTCCGAACCGCCATATTGGAGCGATTCCGGTGGCGGTGGGCGCCTGTCCTGTCACCGGCGAGCGATCGGGGCATGGACGGCGGCCAAATCATCGATCATTCTGTCCGCTCTTGATCCGCGCGGGCGGATCGAGCCCCGCCTGAAAGCAAAACCCAAAGAGTCCAGGCGGCACCAGACACGAGGGAGGACGGACGGGATGGCGGGCATTCACGCGCTCGATCGGATCATCGGCGAGGACTATCCGGAATTGGCCACGGACGAGCAGGTCCGGACGCTGGAGCGGGTGCCTTACGCGGAGCGCATCGCAGCCGAAAGCACCTATGATGCGATCAGGCTCGGGGCGGCCAGAAATCCGGATGCGCCCTCGATCCAGTTTCTGCCCAATGCCGATCCCGCCGATGCGCCGCTGGTCATCTCGCACCGGGATTTCGTCGCGCGCGTCACGCAAGCCGCCAACATGTTTCACGCGCTGGGTGCGGGCAAGGACGACGTCATCAGCTTCATGCTGCCGCTGCTGCCCGACGCTTTCGTGACCCTGTTCGCCGCAGAGGCCACAGGCATCGCCAATCCCGTCAATCCGCTGCTGGAGCCGCATCAGATCGCGGAGATTCTGGAGGCCGCCAACACCACGATCCTGGTCGCGCTTGGGCCCATGCCTGGCACCGACATCTGGCAGAAGGTCGAGCAGATCCGTCCGTCCTTGAAGCGCCTCAAGGCGATCGTGCAGGTCGGTGGCGGCGGCGATCCCGCGAACGGCATCTTCGCCTTCAACGATCTCATCAAGGTACAGCCGGCGGACCAACTCGTCAGCGGTCGCAAGATCGCAGGCGGCGACATCGCGGCCTATTTCCACACCGGCGGCACTACTGGCACGCCGAAGCTCGTTCGCCACACCCACACTAACCAGGTCTACCAGGCCTGGGGCCTCAACCTGCTCCTGAAGTCGAAGCCGGGCGGCAATCTGCTGTTCGGCATGCCGCTGTTTCACGTCGGAGGCTCGTTGACGCAGGTGCTGACGACGCTCGCGGGCGGCGGGTGCCTCGTGGTGCTGTCACCGTCCGGCTGGCGCAATCCCAATGCGGTGAAGAACATCTGGCAGCTCGTCGAACGCTTCAAGCCGGAGGCGCTATCGAGCGTGCCGACCGTGCTTGCGGCAACGCTTGCCGTGCCGCCGGGTGGTGCCGACCTTTCGAGCCTGAAATTCGCCGCCGGCGGCGGCTCGGCGATCCCCGTCGCGGTCGGCTCTGCGATCCAGGACAAGCTGAAGCTCCCGGTGGTCGAGGTCTACGGCATGACCGAGACCTCGAGTGTGCACACCATGGCCTATCCGGACCGGCCCATCCGCCTCGGCTCGGTCGGCCTGCCGATGCCCTATGCGCAGGTGCGCATCGTCCAACTCGACGCCGAGGGGCGGCTCGCGCGCGACTGCGCCGTGGATGAGATCGGCGTCGTGATTATGGCCGGGCCCGGCGTGTTCGGTGGCTATCTCAACGATGCCCACAACTCGGGCGCGTTCGTCGACGAGGTCTGGGTCAATTCCGGCGATCTCGGCCGGCTCGATGCGGACGGCCATCTCTGGATCACCGGCCGCGCCAAGGATCTCGTGATCCGCGGCGGCCACAACATCGATCCCGCGCCGATCGAGGAAATCATGTTCCAGCATCCGGCCGTCGGCTTTGCTGCCGTGGTCGGCCAGCCCGACGCCTATGCCGGCGAGATCCCCGTCGGTTACGTGCAGCTCAAGTCTGGTGCCAAGGTCGAGCCGGGCGAGTTGGAAACCTGGGTGCGCGAGCGCACGCCCGAGCGCGCCGCCGTGCCCGTGCAGATCATTCCGATCGATCCGATGCCCGTCACCGGCGTCGGCAAGGTGTTCAAGCCTCAGCTGCGCTGGGACGCAGCTCAGCGCGTGTTTGCCAAGGTGCTCACCCCGCTCACCGAGACGGGCATCGACTGCAAGGTGAAAGTCGGTGCGCATGGCAGCCACGGCTCGATCGCGACGGTGACGATTGCGAATGTGCCGGAAGGCAAACGCGACGAGATCGCAGGCGAGGTGCACAAGCTGCTGGCACCATTCGTGATGCGGCATGAGGTGGTGCACGCGTAGGCTTCTTTGCGGCGAGATAGTCGCAAGAAAAAGTTGAGGTCCCGGAGCTTACGAGTTCCGGAACCGACGCGACTATCCGGCGCCGCGTGACATGCAGGGTGGGTTAGCGAAGCGTAACCCGCCAAGTCTATTTCCGCGGAAGCTGAAGAGGCGGCGGGTTACGCCCAGCGGACTGCGCTTCGCGTAGCCGCAGAGCTAACCCACCCTACGAAGCACACAGCCTAGCCCGCGGGCATTGTCTTCTCGATCAGGCGAACCCAATAGGACGCGCCGTGGCCGAGGATGTTGTCGTTGAAGACGTAAGCGGGATGGTGACACTCGTTGCCGTCGCCCATGCCGACCAGGATCATCGCGCCCGGACGCGCTTCCAGCATGAAGGAGAAGTCCTCGGCGCCCATCATCGGTATGAATTTCTCGTTGACGCGATCGGCGCCGGCAATCTCGCGGGCGACCTCGGCGGCAACGCCGGCTTCGCGCGCGTGGTTCATCGTCACCGGATACATGCGGCTGTATTTCGTCTCGGCCGATCCGCCATAGGCGCGCGCCACGCTGTCGGCGACCTCGCCGATGCGACGCTCGACGAGATCACGCACTTCCGGATCCAGCGTGCGCACCGTGCCGCTGAGCTCGGCGACCTCCGGGATGATGTTGAACGCCGTGCCGGCGTGGAATTGCGTGATCGAGATGACGGCGGATTTCAGCGGGTCGACGTTGCGCGCGACGATCGATTGCAGCGCATTGACGATCTGCGATCCGATCAGGACGCTGTCGATCGCCTTGTGCGGGGTGGCGCCGGCATGGCCGCCCTTGCCGTGAACGGTGATCTGGATGTTGTCGGAAGAGGCAAGCATCGCGCCCGGCGTCGTGGCGAAATGGCCTTCGGGAAGACCCGGCATGTTGTGCATGCCATAGACCTCCTGGATGCCCCAGCGCGTCATCAGGCCGTCGTCGACCATCGCCTTGCCACCGCCGCCGCCTTCTTCCGCAGGCTGGAAGATCACGACCGCGGTGCCGTCGAAATTGCGGGTCTCGGCGAGATACTTTGCGGCGCCCAGCAGCATGGCGGTGTGCCCGTCATGGCCGCAGGCGTGCATCTTGCCGGGTACCTTCGAGGCATACGGCACGCCCGACGTCTCCATGATTGGCAGCGCGTCCATGTCGGCGCGCAGGCCGATCGTCCTGCCAGACGTAGCCTTGCGGCCGCGTATCACGCCGACCACGCCGGTGCGGCCAATGCCGGTCACCACCTCGTCGCAGCCGAACGCGCGCAGCCTGTCGGCGACGATGCCGGCGGTGCGGTGCACCTCGTAGAGCAACTCGGGGTTCTCGTGGAAGTCATGGCGCCAGGCGGCCATTTCATCGGACAGGGCGGCGACGCGATTGATGACGGGCATGGGCAGGGTCCGTTTCTTGTTGGATTGCCGAGGATAGCGTCATTCCGGGGCGATGCGAAGCCTCGAACCCGGAATCCGGAGATTGTGGCGCGAGATTCCGGGTTCACGCGCGACGCGCGTGAACCCGGAATGACGGTGAAATCAGCTCTCCCCGAACACGCGCTTGAAGATCGTATCGACGTGCTTGAGGTGATAGCCGAGGTCGAACTGCTCCTCGATCTCGGCGTCCGAGAGATATTTCTTCACCTCGGCGTCCTTCTTCAGGAGCTGCAAAAAGTCGCCTTCACCGCGCCAGACCGGCATGGCGTTGCGCTGCACGAGCTTGTAGGCGTCCTCGCGGCTCGCGCCCTTCTGCGTCAGGGCCAGCAGCACGCGCTGCGAATGCACGAGGCCGCCGAGGCGGTCGAGGTTCTTCTGCATGTTGGCGGGGTAAACCAGCAGCTTGTCGATCAGGCCGGCGAGGCGCACCAGCGCGAAGTCGAGCGTCACAGTGGCGTCAGGGCCCATCATGCGCTCGGCAGAAGAGTGCGAGATGTCGCGCTCGTGCCAGAGCACGACGTTTTCCAGCGCCGGCGTCACATAGGCGCGGACCATGCGCGACAGACCCGTGAGGTTCTCCGACAGCACCGGGTTGCGCTTGTGCGGCATCGCGGAGGAGCCTTTCTGGCCCTCCGAGAAGAACTCCTCGGCTTCCAGCACTTCCGTACGCTGAAGGTGGCGGATTTCCACGGCGAGGCGCTCCACGGAGGAGGCGATCACGCCGAGCGTGGCGAAATACATCGCGTGACGATCGCGCGGGATCACCTGCGTCGAGATCGGCTCCGGCACCAGTCCCATGGCTTTCGCAACATGCTCTTCGACGCGCGGATCGATCTGCGCGAAGGTGCCGACGGCGCCGGAGATTGCACAGGTCGCGACTTCCTTCCGTGCCGCGATCAGGCGCTCCTTGGCGCGCGAGAATTCGGCATAGGCAAAGGCGAGCTTGAGGCCGAACGTCACCGGCTCGGCATGGATGCCGTGGCTGCGGCCGATGGTCGGCGTCATCTTGTGCTCGAGGGCGCGCTTCTTCAGCGCTGCAAGCACCTTGTCGAGATCGGCGAGCAACAGATCGGCGGCGCGGGAGAGTTGGACGTTGAGGCAGGTATCGAGCACGTCGGAGGAGGTCATGCCCTGGTGGACGAAGCGTGCCTCGGGGCCGACGATCTCGGCGAGGTGGGTGAGGAAGGCGATGACGTCGTGCTTGGTCTCGCGTTCGATCTCGTCGATGCGAGCGACGTCGAAGGTGGCGTTGCGAGCCTTGTCCCACACCGTCTTGGCGGCTTCTTTCGGGATCGTCCCGAGCTCGGCGAGAGCGTCCGCCGCATGCGCCTCGATCTCGAACCAGATCTTGAACCGCGTCTGCGGCTCCCAGATCGAGGCCATTTCCGGGCGGGTATAACGGGGGATCATCGCTAGGCTCCAGGTGGGGCGGGCGCGCCCGAGGGCGCGGACACCGGCCAGAATGTTTTTTACGCCGCGATTTAGCAGAGCGGGCAGGGCGAAACAAACGTCCAGGTCTCCAGGTCTGGCAAACCGGGGGATAGCCGGCCCTTTTCGGACGGACTGTCAATCACGAAAAGCTGACTGACAGATATTGAAATCTGTTATCGAAAGGTGTATATCCGTTATCCGACGCTCCGATTGGGCGTCCCGCGGCTCCATCCCGGGGCCCGGGTCCGAAACAAAGGGACCTATGGGCCGTAACGAAGAGGGTGGGTCGGGACGAAGTGGAGACTTACGACAATGACGACCGAAATCATCAGTATCGCCGGGCAGATCGGGCACTGGCTCAATGTCCTGGTGGCGCGCCAGATCGCGGCGCAGGCTGCAAAACTGCCTCATTAAGGCGAGAGCTTTCCGAAACGACCGGCGAGGGGCTTCGGAAGAGGACTTTCGCCGGATAAATAAACCCAGGGCGGAAATTTGGTGCTGGCATGAACGAAGCGGTTGTCTTGACGCCGGAGCGCATCCTCGAAGTCACCGAGGACGTGCTCAGGCGCTATGGGCTTGCCAAGGCCACCGTGGTCGACGTTGCCCGCGCGCTCGATGTGAGCCATGGCAGCGTCTATCGCCATTTTCCGAGCAAGGCCTCGCTGCGCGAGGCAGTGGCCAAGCGCTGGCTCGAGCGCATGGATGCGCCGCTGCGCAAGATCGCCCAGGATACGGGGCCCGCGCCGGCGCGGCTCGAGGCCTGGCTACGGACGTTGTTCGCCGCCAAGCGCGAGCGCGTCTGCGACGATCCCGAGATGTTCCAGACTTATCTGACGCTCGCGCGCGAGGCCTGCGCGGCGGTGAAATGCCACAAGGACGGACTCGTCGAGCAGATGTCGGCGATCTTGGCCGACGGCGTGAAGCAAGGCGTGTTCGACGTAGCCGACACCAATGTCACCGCGCGCGCGATTTTTGATGCGACCAGCCGCTATCACCATCCCGCCCACGCCGACGAGTGGAAGGACGCTGATCTGCCCGCGCGCGTCGATACGCTGCTCGCACTAGTGCTGCGCGGACTGAAGTCGTAAGGGGCAACGCTCCGTCATCTCGTTCTGGCGCACCAGAGACCAATCTACCGGTGTGCCTCTCACCCTCTGGCCTTGTGGGCGAGGGGGCCGTCGTGAAGCGCAACCGGATGAACGGGCTTTTTGCGCGCGTGGATGGTGTCGGCGGTCGATGGCACAACTGGCGGGCTTTCGGGATAGGCATTGACCTCGATTTCGACGATTCCCTTTGCGCGCTTTCGAAGGCGGTAGAAAGTCAGCTCCTGTTCGAGCATGGGGCAGCGGAAGCTGACTGCAGCCGTATCCGGCAGGCGGCAGAGCTCGTCGATGAGTTCGCCTACGGTAATGATCGGGGGATGGGCTGTCTTATGATTAGCCTTGCTCATGGCGTTACTCCTCCACTGCGTTACTAACTGGAGCCGAGTGGCCTCAGTTCCGATGGAGCGACGCTCGACGATCCCTATGCGTCAGCATTGCTGCTAGATCCGCATCAGCCCGCAACTCGCCGCAAGCCGCACCAGTTGCGCATCCGTACGCGCCCCGGTCTTGGTCTTGATCAGATAGTGATAGTTCTGCACGGTCTTCACACTGAGATTGAGGTGCGAGGCGATCTGCTCGGTGGTGGCGCCGCTGACGAACTGCCGCAAGATCTCGATTTCGCGCTCGCCGAGCTGATCGAGCACTGAGCCCGTCGGTGACAGGCTCTCCTCGGCCAGAATATGGGCGATGTCGTCGCTCATGGCGCGCTCGCCGCGGGCAACCACGCGGACGGCTGCAACGACTGCGGCGGGCTCGCTGCTCTTGGTGACGAAACCGCTGGCGCCGGCATTGAAGGCAGCCTTCACCAGAACGGCCTCGTTGTGCATGGTGAAGACGAGAATGCGCGCGCGGGGATTGCGCGCGCGGATGTTGCGGATGGCTTCGAGGCCGCTCGCGCCGGGCATCGAGATATCGAGCACGGTGACATCAGGATCATGCGTCTTGAAGGCGCCGTATGCGTCCGCGGCATTGTCGGCTTCGGCGATGACATGCAGATCGCCCTGGCTTTCCAGGACGCGACGGTAGCCTTGCCGGACGATGGGATGATCGTCGACCAGCAGTACCGAGATGCCCTTTGCCGCCACCTCCGTCATGCCAGCCTCATGCGGCCAGAGGAATGGTCGCCGCCACGCTCAGCCCGCGATCGGCACGCGCGATCGACAGCGAGCCGCCGGCGGCCGCGACACGCTCGCGGATGCCGGTCAGCCCAAAGCCGGCCGACTGCACCACCCGATCTGCATCGCCGTCGCCGTCGTCCTCGACGCGGATCAGCAGCGCGTCGTCCGCGCCGGCGCGCCGCTCGACCCGCAAGTTGATCTCGCGCGCCGCGCTGTGGCGCAGCGCATTGGTCAGGCATTCCTGGGCGACGCGGTAGGCGGTGGTCGCCGCCGTGTCGCTGATGTCCGCAAGGTTGCCCTTGAGGTCGAGCTGGATCGTCGGCTGCGTCGCGCTTTGCGAGCGCCAGCTATCGACGAGATTGACGAGGCTCGCCTCGAGCCCCAGCTCCTCCGGCAAGGGATTGCGCAGCCGCTTCAGCGTGTCGCGGAGCGATGACATGATGCGATGCGTAGCCTGCGAGATCATGCGTGCATCCTGTGCCGCACCGCTCGCATTCGTCTCCTTCGCGCTCGCCGTCTCGATGGTGCTGGCGAAGGCGAGGATGGCGGACAGATTTTGTCCGAACTCGTCATGCAGCTCGCGGGCGAGCGCACGTCGCTCGTCGTCGCGGATCTCGAGCAGGCGCCTTGTCAGTGCCGCGCGTTGCTCGGTCGCTTCCTCCAGCCTCCCGCCGAGCTCGCCGACGGCCTTGCCGATCATCGCAAGCTCCACGGAGCGGAAGCGCGGCAGGGGCGTGCGGTACTGCCCGCGCGCCATCCGCTGCAAGGCGGTCACGATCGAGCGGGCCGGCGCGAGCGTATGCGCGATCGCGAGCGAGGCCAGCAGCGCAATCGCCGCCGACATCAATAGCGCGACGTCGATCACGTTGAGAATGTACTCCCAGGCGAGCGAGATCGCCGCAGCCTGATCAGGCGTCGCCACGACCGCGCCGGCCGCGGCCGCGCGCGGGCTCACCGGTCGCACCACCTCGGCATGGCTGCCGAGGAGGATGGGGACCAGGGACGCAAACCAGCGCGGTGGGGTCTGGCCGATCCCCTGGCTCTGGCCGCATAGCGGCCTCTCGAATGCGGCCGCCGGCTGGAACTGCACACAAACGCCCGGCGCAATCAGCTTCATCGTCTCCAGCGTGCGCCAGTCCGGAACCGGTACGAGATGCTCGCGCATCCTGTTGCTGCGCAGCAAGAGCTCGCGCCAGTACAGCGCCTCCAGTGCATGCGCGACCCGCTGGGCGGACGCGGCCGTGGCGCGATCGACGCTGCGATAGGCATCAAAAGTTGCCCACACCGTCGCGGCGGTCAGGCACAACGCGACAATGACGAGCAAACGGGCGACGAGCTGAAGCACGAGGCGCATGCGATCACCCCCAACGTTTGGTAAGGTCACGATAACAACGCCGCCGCACCTTGCCAATCGCGAGCGACATCCGGCGATGCCGCTCGGGAAAATTTCCCAAACCGATTTGGGCATGGCTCTTTGGACTGCGCGCGGCGGCTTTGATCTAATCGGGGGCGGGGCGCTAACAGAGCGGGGAGCGAGACAGCATGAGTTCGATCACCATCGGCAAGAGCGCGCCGCCTGCGGCCGATCCGTCGGAGCGGAGCGCGCTCCTGCTCTGGATGATCTTTACGGGCTTGTCGGTCTTCGCCGTCGTGCTGCTGTGGCGCTTTGGCCTGATCCATCTGATGGTGGTCTCGGACCGCACCTACATTTCCAGCCTGATCGCGGTGCTCTATGTCGTCACCTGCGGGCATTGCTTCTGGCGGACCCGCGCGATCGCGCGGGAAGCGGCGGCGGCGCGGCGCTGCCGTGCGGTGCTGTCGGCCAAGGACGGCAGCAAGGCGCTCGATGCTGCCGGCACGTCGCTGCCGCATGGCCTCGTCAGGAATCACATCGAGAGCCTGGTGACGAAAGCCGCGGCGCAGGACTATCGTCCGGTGGACCAGACGCTGCTGCTGCGGACGCTTGCCGACCGCCTGCGCGGCTCCAACGGGTTCGGCGCCTTCGTCTCCGACACGCTGATGAAGCTCGGCCTGCTCGGCACCATCATCGGCTTCATCATCATGCTGGCGCCGATTGCCGGGCTGGACGCGGCCGACAAGGTCGCGATGCGGTCCTCGATGGGGTTGATGAGCGACGGCATGGCGGTTGCGATGTACACGACGCTTGCGGGCCTCGTCGGCTCGATCCTGGTCCGCATCCAGTACTACATGCTCGACGCCGCGACCCAGCGGGTGTTCTCCGACGCCGTCGTGCTGACCGAGACCTACGTCACCCCGGCTCTGGAACGTAAGCGTCCGGGAACGCCGCCATGATGGACGATTTCGGGCTCTACCCGCGCGAGGAGCCGTTCGATCCGCTCGGCGTGATGCTGTTCAAGGCACTCCAGGTGGTGGCCTTCCTGTTCTTCCTCGCGCTTCTCGCTGTCTCGCCGGACGCCAAGGACGGCAAGATCGACTCCAAGGCCGAGTTCATGATTACGCTGGACTGGCCGGACAATCATCCTGATGATCTCGACCTGTTCGTGCAGGATCCCGCCGGCAACATCGCCTGGTACCGGCATCGCGAGGCTGGCTTTCTCACCCTCGACCGCGACGACCGCGGCGGCGCCAACGACTTCATCGTGGTCAACGGCAAGAAGATCGCATCCCCGATCCGCGAGGAGATCGTCACCGTGCGCGGCATCGTCGCCGGCGAATACACCGTCAACGTCTCGCATTTCCAGGCCACGACCGGCGAGCCGGTCGCGGCCAATGTGAAGGTGCAGAAGCTCAACCCGACCGCCCAGGTGATCTTCGACAACAAGCTGACGCTCAACCATACCGGCGACGAGAAGACCGCGGTGCGGTTCCGGCTCGATGCCGAAGGCAAGGTGATCAACGTCGATCAGCGGCCGAAATCGCTGCTGGAAACGTTCCGCAGCAGTTGGCGCAACGGCGCGGATATCGATCCGAAGACTGGCGTGAGGATGCGCCGTGACTAGCCTGCAACTCGTCATACTCACGATTTCGGTCGCTTACGCCGTGATCGGCGCTCTGCTCCTGGTCGTCCTGGTCTATGGACGCCTACACTGGTCGCTGAAGGCCATGGCCGTCGTTGTAACCAGTGTCTTCTACCTCGTCAGCTTCGGCGCGATGCGCGGGCTGCTCGGCTGGGCCACCACGGACCGGCTGCCCGTGTCATTCAAGCTGTTGGCGGCGCGCATCGTCGAGCCGCATTCGCTGGAGGGTGACCCCGGCTCGATCTATCTGTGGGTCGAGGAACTCGACGAGGACAACCGGCCGAGCGGTATCCCGAGGGCTTTCCGCGTTCCCTATAATGACACGCTGGCCGAGAAGACCCATGGAGCGGAGAACGAGATCGCGGCAGGGCGCCCGCAGGGCGGGCGCGCCGCGGATTTTGGCGGCGGTGACGGCACCGTCATCGACATGGTGCGGGAATATGTGACGCCGAAGGCCGTGATCGAGACGGCCGGCGGCGATTCATCGACCGGCGAATTCAGGGCCCCGCCGGCAGGTAGCGAGCAGGGCGCGGTGTTCACGCCGCTGCCGCCGCCCAGAATGCCCCCTAAGGACCAGCAGTAGGCTCCGCTACCGGCTGCGCCGCGGACGGCTGGCCAACAGGCGTGCGCTGACGCATCTTGTTGACGTCCCCCAAATTGGCTTTATCGGCATACGAACAGCGTTTGAGGGTGGAGGACGCGTGCGACTGGCCGTCTTTTCGGATATCCACGGCAACCGGCAGGCCTTTGACGTGTGCCTGAAGGCGGCGCGCGAGCGCGGCGCGGAGCGCTTCATCCTGCTCGGCGATTTCGTCGGCTATGGCGCCGATCCGGAATGGGTGGTCGACACCGCGATGGAACTGGTGGCTCACGGCGCCGTCGCTGTGCGCGGCAATCACGACCAAGCGGTCCAATCGTCTGCCGAGACCATGAACGCCGAAGCGCAGATCGCGATCGAATGGACCCGCGGTCGGCTCGATGCCGCGCAGCGGCGCTTCCTCGCGGAGCTGCCGATGTCCGTCGAGGATGAGGGCCGCCTCTATGTGCATTCGGAAGCCTCGCACCCGACGCGATGGCACTATGTCCGCTCGACGACGGACGCCGCAAAAAGCCTGATCGCGACGCCGTGCCACGTCACGTTCTGCGGCCACATCCATCGCCCGGCGCTCTATTCGATGTCGGTGACCGCGAAGATGACGAGCTTCGTACCCAAGACCGACGTTCCCGTGCAGCTCCTGCGCGGCCGGCAATGGCTCGCGGTCATGGGCTCGGTCGGTCAGCCACGCGACGGTGATCCCTCCGCCTGCTTTACGCTGTTCGAAACCGAGAGCTGTCAGATCACCTATTGCCGGGTACCCTATGACATCGAGGCGGCAGCGAGCCGAATCCGGGAGAACGGCCTGCCGCATTGGCTGGCCGACCGGCTGTCGCAGGGGCGTTGAGCGATGCCGAAATCCCTGGTCACGGTCGGAGCTGAGATCGACGGCTTCACTGTCGGTGAGTGCATGCATGCCGGCGGCATGGCGACGCTGTGGACGGTCACCCATCCCGGCATCGATGCTCCGTTACTGATGAAGGTCCCGCGGGTGTCCGAGGGCGAGGACCCCGCCGCCATCGTCTCCTTCGAGATGGAGCAGATGATCCTGCCGCGGCTCGCCGGCCCGCACGTGCCGCGCTGCTTCGGCACCGGCGATTTCGCCCGCCAGGCCTATGTCGTGATCGAGCAGCTTCCCGGCACCACACTCTACCCGCGGCTGCCCGACCTGCCGCTGCCCTATGAGGAGGCGCGCGGGCTGGTCGCGAAGATCGCGACCGCGCTGGCCGATCTGCACCGGCAGAACGTGATCCATCACGACATCAAGCCGAGCAGCATCATGTTCCGGGCGAGCGGCGAGGCGGTGCTGATCGACTTTGGCCTGTCGCACCACGACCATCTGCCGGATTTGTTGCAGGAGGAGTTCCGGCTGCCCTACGGCACCGCGCCCTATATGGCGCCGGAGCGGCTGTTGGGTGTGCGCAACGATCCGCGCAGCGATCTTTTTTCGCTGGGCGTGCTGCTCTATTTCTTCACCACGGGCGAGCGTCCATTCGGCGAAGGCGAGACGCTGCGCGCAATGCGACGCCGGCTGTGGCGCGATCCGCATCCGCCGCGCAAATTGCGTCCCGACTATCCGCCCTGGCTTCAGGAGATCGTGCTTCGGTGCCTGGAGATCGAGCCGGTCCGGCGCTATCCGACCGCCTCGCAGCTTGCGTTCGATCTTACCCATCCCGACAAGGTCAGGCTCACCACACGCTCGGAGCGGCTCAAGCGCGATCCGCTCTCGGTCGCCTGGCGACGGCGCTTCAATCAGGAGGTGACGCAGTCGCGGCCGAAATCGGATGTGGCGGCGCAGATTGCCTCGAGCCCGATCCTTGCGATCGCGCTCGACACCGCCGAGGGCGCGCCCGAATTGAACGAGGCGCTGCTCGTCACGACCGAGCGGATCCTGGCGACGCTACCCTCGGCGCGACTCGCCTGCGTCAACGTGCTGAAGCTCAACCGTCTCGTGATCGACCGGACGCTCGACGAAGACGGATCCAACAAGCATATCGACCGGATGGTCGCGCTCAGGCATTGGGCGACGCCGCTCAAGCTCGACGAGAGCCGCCTCACGGTTCATGTGCTGGAGGCGATCGATCCGGCCGCAGCGATCCTGGAATTCGCCGAGATCAACCAGGTCGACCACGTCATCATCGGCGCGCGGCAGAGCTCGTTCAAGCGTACCCTGCTGGGCAGCGTTTCATCGAAGGTCGCCTCCGAAGCAACCTGCACCGTCACCGTGGTGCGGCCGCCGAGGATGGCCGCGGATTCGGAAGAGGTGAGGGCGGACGAAGCCGCGGGCTAGCTGCGCATGATCCGGAAAAGTGTGTAGCGGTTTTCCCTCGCGACGAACGCGGAACGCGTTTGCGCGGAGATCATGCGCGAACAAAAAGGCAATGCGCAGGTCAGAGAGCGTGGGCGGCGTGAGCGTCGCGCTTGCGGCGGACTGGCAGCCAGAAGTCCGGACCGGCTTCGTTGCGGTCGTGACCGACGCCGAAGAACTGGATGATCTCGCGGCACGGCTCACAATTGAACAGATTGCCGGAGGAGGCTGCCTTCGACATCGCGTTCAGGCAGTTGGGGCAAAGCGGTTTCATCAGGCTATTCCAAAGAAAATGATTTCAGTGCTGACGCGGTGACCGGAACTGGTCCAGGTCCACAATCTCGGACCCGGTGTCGTCGTTGGCCTCGCACGCGGTACGCTCAAAGCGATCGAAGAAATAATCGAGGTCGGGATGCGGGCGCCGCGGGATGCAGCACCTGCGCTTCGGTTGACGCTTCACGATCATCACCTGCACGGGCGTTCAGCCGCGGTGGCGATTGAGATGGATGACGCGGGCGGAACGAGATGCCACCTTCACCGGCCGCGCTACGTAGACGCAACGCGCCGCAATTGCTGCATTCAAGCCAAGCCACAACGCCACGCCAGCCCAGACCAGGGTCGTTGTCATGATGTGCTCCCGTCAAAAAGGGGAGCGCTGTTGTGCATCGATTTGTACGAATCAGGGAAGCTGGGATGATTACGGGGTTGAAGGCAATCTCAAGTTTGTCGCGGCGCAACACCCGTAGAAACCCGCAATATATTTCGTGAGCGCGGATTCAAATCGCCTCACCGCGCGCGTTTGCGGCCGCGTTACGGATCGCATCGATGTTGGTCTTGTAGGCCTCCTGCGTGCCGCCGCGGAATACCGCCGTGCCGGCGACGAAGGCGTTGGCGCCGGCCGCCGCAAGGGCACCCGCGACGTCGGGCCCGACGCCGCCATCGACCTCGATGTCGATCGGCCTGCCCGCGGTCATCGCGCGGATGTCGCGGATCTTGCCGAGCGCGGAGGAAATGAAGGCCTGCCCGCCGAAACCGGGATTGACCGACATCACCAGCACGAGGTCGATCAGGTCGACGACGTATTCGATCGCGCTGATCGGCGTGCCCGGGTTGAGCGAGACGCCGGCCTTCTTGCCGAGCGCGCGGATCGCCTGGAGCGAGCGGTGCAGGTGAGGACCTGCCTCCGCATGCACGGTGATGTGGTCGCAGCCGGCCTTGGCGAAGGCCTCCAGATAGGGATCGCAGGGCGCGATCATCAGATGCGCGTCAAAGATCTTCCTGGTGTGCGGACGCATCGCCTTGATGACGTCGGGTCCATACGAGATGTTCGGAACAAAATGCCCGTCCATGACGTCGAGATGCATCCAGTCGGCGCCGGCCGCATCGACCGCGCGCACCTCTTCGCCGAGCCTGGAAAAATCCGACGCCAGGATCGACGGCGCGATCATCAGGGGGCGGAGTGCGAGGGCTTGGGTCATGGGCACTGTTTCCCGAAAAAGCCTATGGGCCATGTGACGATGGGCCTCGCCTAACATGGGCGATGCGGGGGAGCAATGCAGGGGGGCAGGCGCTTCCTGTGGGCGGAAAATTCTGCCGCAGCCGGCACGAATTGCCGGTGTTCCCCGACGGCGGAAAGCGAGGGATAGCCGGATTTGATTGAGGTTTTTGCGTTGGCACGACGCTTGCTCACTGGATCGGAGCATTGGCCGCGGCTTGCCGCATCGTCTGGAGTTGTCGAATGTTGTTCGCCCTTGGTGCCGTATCGGGTGCGCTCGACGCGTTGCAGTCGCTGACATCCTCGAAGACGTCCTCGACGCAGCAGACAGGCTCCACACAAGGGGTGACCAACCCGTTCTCGATCGACAGCAGCAGCACGACAAGCGGCGCGAGCTCGTCGGTCAACTCCGGCAACTGTCCGCAGATCTCGCCCGAGACGATGAGCGCGCTGATTGCGGCGCAAAGTCAATCATCAGCGAGCGCGAGCAGTTCCTCAAGCTCGACCGCGTCGAGCTCCTCAACGAGCTCATCGTCAACCTCGATGAGCCCGCAGGACGCCCTGAAGGATCTGTTTTCGCAGATCGACGCCGATGGCGACGGCTTGATCACCAAATCGGAATTCGAGAGCGCGCTCGGCGCCGGCGGCACCAATGTGGCGCAGGCCGATGACGTCTTCTCCAAGCTCGACACCAATGGCGACGGCAGCGTCAGCCTCGACGAGATGTCGAAGGCGCTGCAGGGTGGGCATCACGGTCACCACCATGCCGAAAGCGCCGGCAGCTCCAGCGGCTCCGGGGATGCCAGCGGCAATGGCTCGGACGGCAGCTCCGATCCCTTGACTGGGGCGACCACGACGTCCGCGACCAACAGTGACGGCTCGACCACGACCACCATCACCTATCCGGACGGCTCGAAGGTCTCGATGACGACACCGGCTGCGTCGAGCTCATCGAGCTCCGGCTCCAACTCCAGCAGCTCGAACTCGGCGACCTCGTCGTACAACTGGATCGAACAAATGATCCAGCGCGAGGCGCAGCAATTGTCGGCCACCGCGGCCTCGTCGCTGTCGGTGAGCGTCTAGGCTCGCGCCAATTCGACGGCGTCATGCCCCGGCTCGACCGGGGCATCCAGTACGCCGCGGCTTCTCCGCATTCGTCACAGTCTCTGGAATACTGGACCGCCCGGTCAAGCCGGGCGGTGACGAGAGTGCGAGGCTAGCCGAACCGGTCCCTCCATGCGGGCAGTGCGCCCGCGAACGGCAGTGCGGTCGCATGATAGACACCGCGCGCAATCGCGCGCGCCACGACGTTGGCTGCGACCATGCCGACCTCGGTGAGCTCGACGATCGGATCGATCGCCTTCTCGCAGGTCGCAGCGGCAAACAGCACGTCGCCGTCGGTCGGTGCATGCACCGGATAGATCGCGCGGGCAAAGCCGGTCTGCCCGATCATGGCAAGGCGCTTGGCTTGCGCCTTGGTCAGCGTCGCGTCGGTGACGACGAGACCGATCGTCGTGTTCTCGCGCGCGCTGGCGGCCGGCCCCCCCTTGATGCGCATCTTGAGCATGTCATCCGCGAAGGTATCCGGCAGGCCGCGTCCGCCGAACTCGCCGCCCACCTCGAACGGCGCGGCCCAGAACCAGGGGCCGTCGCCCACGGTGACGCTGCCGACCGCATTGACGGCGGCGATCGCCGCGACCTTGATGCCGTTGCTGGTCACGGCGGAGGCCGAGCCGAGCCCGCCCTTGCAGTTCGCCGTAGTGGCGCCGAGGCCGGCGCCGACGCTGCCGAGCGCGAAGTCCGCACCGGCCGAGGCTGCCGCGGCATAGCCGAGGTCGCGATAGGGCGGGAAGCGGCCCCAGGCCTTGTCGCCGCCATTGAGGAGATCGAACAGGATCGCGCCCGGCACGATCGGGATCAGCGCCTCACGGACCCGGAATCCGCGCCCCTGTTCGGCGAGCCAGGCCTGTACGCCGCCGCCGGTCTCGAGCCCGAAGGCGGAGCCGCCCGACAGCGCGATTGCATCGACGCGCTCGACCGTGTTGGCAAGATCGAGCAGCGCGTCCTCGCGCGTCCCGGGCCCGCCGCCGCGCACATCGATCGCCGCGACCGCCGGCTGGTCGAAGACGATCGCGGTCGCACCCGAGGCGAGCTTGTCGTCGTGGGCGTGCCCGACGCGGACACCGGCGATGTCGGTGAGGAGGTTTTTCAAGGCGGCACTCCCGGCGCTGCAAGCGGCAGTGCCTTCAGCGATAGCGCAGGCGCAAGCCGCGCTCAACTGGCGAGCGCGGTGCGGAGCATCCTGGCGAGCTCGGACTTGCGGTAGGGTTTTGCGAGCAGCAGCACGCCGGAGTCGAGCCGGCCGTGATGGACGATGGCGTTTTCGGTATAGCCAGATGTGAACAGCGTCTTCAGCGCTGGCCGACGCCGCGCCGCTTCGTCGGCGAGTTGGCGGCCGTTCATGGCGCCGGGCATGATCACGTCGGTGAAGAGCAGGTCGATGTCGGCATTGCCGTCGATCAGCGTCAGCGCTTCCGCTGCATTCGCCGCTTCCAACGCGTTGTAGCCGAGGCTCCTGATCTGGGTCACGACATATTGGCGTACCAGCGCGTCGTCCTCGACGATCAGGATCTTTTCGTCTCCGCCCTCGATCGGCACGTTTCGCATCGCCTCGAACGCGGTCTCCTGCACGCCGGTCGAGCGCGGCAAATAGATCTTCACGCTCGTGCCGTGACCTTCCTCGCTGTAGATCTTGACGTGTCCGCCGGACTGCTTGACGAAGCCGAACACCATGCTCAGCCCCAATCCGGTACCCTTGCCGACCTCTTTCGTCGTGAAGAAGGGGTCGAACACCCGCTCGATCAGCGCAGCCGGAATGCCGATGCCGGTGTCACTCACCGCGATCATCACGTAATTGCCGGCGACGATGTCGGGGTTCATGCTCGCATAGCCTTCGTCGAGGAAGACGTTGCGGGTCTCCAAGACCAGCGTGCCGCCGTCGGGCATGGCGTCGCGCGCGTTCAGGGCGAGGTTCAGGATCGCGGTGGTGAGCTGGCTCGGATCGACCAGCGCCGGCCAGGCGTCCTCGGTCAGGTGCGGCGTGATGGTGACCTGCTCGCCGAGCGTCGGACGCAGCAGCTTGGCGGCTTCCACGACCAGCGCATTGGGGTCGACCTCGCGGGGTTGCAGCGGCTGCTTGCGGGCAAAGGCGAGCAGATGCCTGGTCAATTGCGCGCCGCGTTCGGCCGCATCGTCGATCAGCCCGGTGATCGCCGCAAGGTCAGGCCGGTCGCCGACGGCATCGGACAGGATCCCGATCGTGCCCGTGATGACCGTGAGCAAGTTGTTGAAATCATGCGCGACGCCACCGGTGAGCTGGCCGATGGCGTCCATTTTCTGCGCCTGCCGGAACTGCGCCTCAGCCGCCTGCTTTTCGGTGAGGTCGCGTCCGATGAAGAAATGGCGCTTGACCGGCTCCGACCAGGTGCCCATCCAGTTCAGCGTGACGTCGTGCCCTTCACGGTGGGGGTAACGCGCCTCGAAGCTGCGCTTGGTGAGGCCGCGCCGAGCGGCGCGCATTTCATCGCGCGTCTTCTCGAGATCATCGGGATGGATGAATTCCGTCGCGTTGTGTCCGATCATGTCCTCCGGGCTGAAGCCGAGGATGTCCCTCACGCTCGGGCTGACCTGGACGAAATTGCCGTAACCGTCGGTGACCAGGATCAGGTCCTGCGACGTCTCGAAGATGCGCTCGCGCTCCTCGACCTCGCGATTGAGCGCCGCCTGCGTTCGCTTCCGTTCGGTGATGTCGCGGGCGACCTTGGAGGCGCCGATGATCTTGCCGTCTGCCGACCGCAGTGGGAACAGGCTGAGCATGACGTCGAGGAGCTGCCCGTTCTTGTTCATCCGCACGGTTTCGAGCTGCTCGATCACCTCGCCGTTGCGAGTGCGGGCGAGGATCTCCTCGATCTCCTCGCGACGACCTTGCGGCATGATGATGTCGATCGGCCGGCCGACGGCCTCCGCTGCGGAGAAGCCGAATACGCGCTCGGCGGCTCGGTTCCAGGCGGTGATGGTGCCGTCGAGCGTCTTGGTGATGATGGCGTCGTTGGAGGATTCCACGACCGCGCTGAACAGCCGCTCGCGCTCACCAAAATGACTGCGATCCGAGGCCGACTGCCGCTGCAGCGCTCCAACCATTCCAGCCGTCTGCGCCTGCAGGCGGACATTCTCGATCAAGAGCACCGCAAGGACGAAGCTTGCAGCGCAAAGACCGTAGATCCGTCCCGCGTAGAAGCCGAGATCGAAGCGGGCGCCATTGAGGATTCCCGACAGGGCGATATCGAATAGCCAGGCGCACATGACGACCATGAGCCAGACGTCGATCACCGTATGCGGCCGCCGAAACCACAGCGTGACCAGGGCGGCGGCGCTCAAGGACCATACGAACGAGATCACACCGATCTGCGTGGGTGTGAAGTGGCCGTCGCGCAAGAGGTCCGGCAGCAGGTCGTGCTTGGCCGTGACGATCCAAACGAAGGCGATGACCACCACGGCCGGCCCCAGTATGCCGCAGAGGATCGCGCGGCGCACCGTGCCCCTAATTTTGACGCCGCCGCCAGCGTCCTTGAGCCAGGCATAGGCGAGCACGGACAGCGGAAAGCCGCCATGCCAGATCATATAGAGCCAGGCGGTGGTTTGCGGGCCCGCGCCCAAGAGTCCCGTTGGCGCAAACAGCTCGGGGAAGGTCAGTGCATGGGCAATCGCCGCGGCCGCTGTGAAAAGATAGCCGGTCGAGAGCATCAACAGCGCGCGGGTCCGCAAGACCGCAAACTGCGACAACAGCAGCACCGCTGTGACGATGTCGATGACGGCAAGCGCAGACTGGTAACTCGCGACGAAGGCCGGAACGCGCGCAAGCGGCACGCGGGCGAAGGGAACGGCCAGCGCAAACAGAATCGACGAGACACCAACGATCGCCAATGCTGCAGTGCGATCGCTCCGAGCGGCAGGCAAGGTCGATAGAAAGGTGCTTCGGTCGTTCGGTGCCAGCACGTTCACCTCTTCCGGACCACCATTGAAGCTTTCAGTAAGACACTTCCTCGGGAGCATCTTAGCCCGCTACCTCTCTGCGCGGTAGCGGGGTCTGGGCACGCGCTCTGATGGGAAGACACGCGACTCAACCGAAGGTTAGAGCTTACTTAATTTTTCTCCGAACGAGGAGCCGAGACCGGGTAAGCTGGTCTTTACTGACCGGGGAAATAATACGTCTACCGCTGTGGCGGGATCCCGTTCCGGGAGGCAGATTTCTTGACCGACACCAATTTTGTGACGACGGGAGTTGTTCCATGCCCCGTATCCTCGTGATCGACGACCAGAAGGAGGTCCGGGCGATGGTATCCATCGTGCTCCGGGTCAATCGTTTCGAGGTCGTGGAGGCGGAGAGCGGCGCGGCTGGCCTGAGGGCGTTTGGCGAAGCGGCGTTCGATGCAGCGATCGTGGACATTTTCCTGGCCGACACCAGCGGCCTCGAGGTCATGACGGCGATCCGCGAGATGTCCCCGAACTTCCCGATCGTCGCCGTCTCCGGCATGACCGCCCTCGACTTCATGGAGGAGGCGCCGGGCCTTGCCAACGTCGTCTGCGTGAAGAAGCCGTTCCGGCCCAACGATCTCCTCCAGGCGCTCAAGACGGCGCAGTCGGGCAAGCTCCAGGCCGCGGTCTGACCGCCGGATGCGAAAACGCCCCGGCGTGCCGGGGCGTTTGTAAGGATGGCCGCAACGCCGAGGCGTTGGGAGCCGTTGTTAAGAGCGCTCTTTAGGAGCCCTTGGCGCCGAGTTCGGCGTAGTTGCCCTTGGCGTCCCACTTATAGACGACATAGTCGATCTGCTTGATGTCACCCTTGGCGTCATACTCGATCGGGCCGAGCACGGTGTCCCACTTGCCGGCCTTGATGGTTTCCATCACCTTCTTCGGATCGGTCGTGCCAGCCTTCTTCACGGCTTGCGACCAGACCTGCATCGCGGCGTAGGTGTAGAGCGTGTAGCCCTCCGGATCGATGCCCTTGGCCTTGAAGGCTTCGACGATCTTCTTCGCGCTCGGCTTGTTGCGCGGATCGGGGCCGAAGGTGAACAGCGTGCCTTCGCCCGCCGGGCCGGTAATGGAGGCATACTCCTTGTCGGCCAGCGCGTCGCCCGACATCAGCACCGTCTTCAGGCCCTGGTCGCGCATCTGACGCAGGATCAGGCCGGCTTCCTGATGGTAGCCGCCGATATAGACGAGGTCGATGTTGTCCTTCTTCAGGCGCGAGACGATCGCGTTGAAGTCCTTGTCGCCCTTGTTATAGGACTCATAGAGCTTCTCGGTAATGCCGGCCTTGTTGAGGGCCTTCTTCGTCTCGTCCGCAAGACCCTTGCCGTAGGTGGTCTTGTCGTTGAGGATCGCGATGTTCTTGCCCTTGAAGTTCTTGCCGATGTATTGCGCGGCAATCAGGCCCTGCTGGTCGTCACGGCCGCAGACGCGCGCCACGTTCCACAGCTTGCGCTCGGTGAAGAGCGGGTTGGTCGAAGCCGGAGTGATTTGCAGGACGTTGCCGTCAGCATAGGCTTCCGAGGCCGGGATCGAGGACGACGAGCAGAAATGCCCGGCGACGAACGGGATCTTGGCGCCGGCGATCTTTTCCGCCACCGAGCGGGCCTGCTTCGGATCGCAGGCGTCGTCTTCGGCATCGAGCGCGAGCTTCTTGCCGTTGACGCCGCCGGCGGCGTTGATGTCCGCCACCGCCAGGTCGGCGCCGTTCTTCATCTGCCGGCCGAATGCGGACTCGGTGCCAGTCATCGGGCCCGCAACTGCGATGGTGATATCCTGCGCGAACGCTGCCGTCGACAGCGCTACGGACGCGCCAAATGCCAGACCGATGAGCTTCAGTGATTTCATGAGATACCTCGCGGGTGGTCGTTTGTTGGGAGTTGCCGGGTTGACCCGGTTCTAACCGCCGCCATTCTTGAATGAATTTACGGAGAAGTCACCGGCAAAATACGGGCATAGGCAAAGATATCTAGCCGCTTCCTCGCGCAGGACGGGGCCGGTCAGGCGTGCCGGCCACCTTCCAGATAGGCGGCGCGGATTTCAGGGCGCTGCAGCAATTCGGCGCCGCTGCCCGCGAGCGTGATCAGGCCGTTGACCATGACGTAGCCGCGATGGGCGAGCTTCAGGGCATGGTTGGCGTTCTGCTCGACGATCAGCACGGTCAGGCCGTCCTGCCGGTTCAGGGTGCGGATCGCGTCGAAGATCTGCCGCGCGATGAGCGGGGCGAGCCCCAGCGAGGGTTCATCGAGCAGGAGCAGGCGAGGGCGGCTCATCAAGGCGCGCCCGATCGCCAGCATCTGCTGCTCGCCACCGGACAGGGTTCCGCCGCGCTGGGCGAAACGTTCCTTCAGGCGGGGAAACAGGGCGAATACGCGCTCGAGCGTGCCCTCCCGTTCCGCTGGCGTGCTGTCGGTGACGTCGGCCCCCATCTGGAGGTTCTCGGCGACGCTCATCCGCGGGAAGATGCGGCGGCCTTCCGGCGATTGCGCGATGCGCAAATGGGCGATCTCGTGAGTCGGGACGGCGGTGATGTCCTTACCCTCGTACAGGATCTGCCCGGCGCGGGCGCGCGGCTTGCCGAAGATCGTCATCATCAGCGTCGACTTGCCGGCGCCGTTGGCGCCGATCAGCGCGACGATCTCGCCGGAATTGATCTCGACGTCGACGCCCTTCAGCGCCTCGATCTTGCCGTAGGCCGCGCGCAGGCCCCGGATCGCGAGCAGGGGGGATGCTGCCGTCACGATCCGCTCTCCATGACGGCCATCGCCTCTTCCTCGTCGGCGCCGAGATAGGCGGCGATCACCTTGGGATCGTCGCGCACCTCGCGCGGCGTGCCCTGCGCAATCTTCACGCCGTGGTCCATCACCACGATGTGGTCGGAGATCTCCATCACGACTGACATGTCGTGCTCGATCAGGAGGATCGAAGTTCCCAGGTCGTTGCGGATCGAAAGCAGGAGCTCGCTCAAGGCCGCGCTCTCGCGCGCGTTGAGGCCGGCAGCCGGTTCGTCGAGGCACAGGAGCGCAGGCTCGGTGCACATCGCGCGCGCGATCTCGAGGCGGCGCTGGTCGCCATAGGCGAGGTTGCCGGCCGCATCGTCGGCACGATCCAGGAGGCTGACCCGCTTCAGCCAATCGGTGGCGAGAGCGATCGCCTGCGCTTCCGCACTGCGGTAGTTCGGCGCCCCAATCAGGCCGAGGAAGGTGAAACCGGAGGCGCGCATCAACATGTTGTGCTGCGCCACCATCAGGTTTTCCAGCACGGTCATCCCGGGAAACAGGCGGATGTTCTGGAAGGTCCGAGCGACCTTGGCATGCTTGGCGATGCGGAAGTCGTTGAGCCGCTCGAGCGCGATTTCCTTTCCGTCATCGTGGGTGAGGCGAATGGTGCCGCCGGTCGGCTTGTAGAAGCCGGTGATGCAGTTGAACACCGTGGTCTTGCCGGCGCCGTTCGGTCCGATCAGCGCCGTAATCTTGCGCCGGTTCGCCGAGAACGACAGATCCTGCACGGCGACGATTCCGCCGAAGCGCATGGTGAGCTGATCGACGTTGAGGATACGCTCGCCGCTCATCCGTGGCCTTCCTTGACGAGGTCGGAGGAGATGGCCTTTGCCTTCTTCAGATATACGGTCGGCGCGCGATGGCCGATCAGGCCGCGCGGTCGCCAGATCATGATCAGCACCATCGCCCAGCCGAAAACCAACATGCGGAAGATCTCGAGGCCCCGGAACAGCTCGAACCCGCCGATCATGGCGAGAGCGGCGAGCGCTACGCCAAGCTGCGAGCCCATACCGCCGAGCACCACGATCGCAAGCACCAGTGCGGATTCCTGGAAGGTGAAGGATTCCGGGCTGATGAAACCCTGGCGCGTGGCGAAGAAGGCGCCGGCGAAGCCGCCGAACAGCGCGCCCGTCGCGAATGCCGTCAGTTTCGTGGTCGTGGTGTTGATGCCAAGCGCCCGGCAGGCGACCTCGTCCTCGCGCAATGCTTCCCAGGCGCGGCCGATCGGCAGGCGCCGCAGGCGAATCGTCACCCAGTTGGTGAGCAGAGCCAGCGCCAGGATCAGGTAGAACAGGAAGACGATGCGGTGGGTCGGCGAATACTCGATGCCGAGCTTTGCGGCCAGCCCGTCGTCGCTGTTGTCGAGCGGGATGCCGAACAGGGTGGGGCGCGGAATGCCGGTGACGCCGTTGGGCCCGCCGGTCAGACTCTGCCAGTTGATGATGACGAGCCGGATGATCTCGCCGAAAGCGAGCGTGACGATCGCGAGATAGTCGCCGCGCAGCCGTAGCACCGGGAAGCCGAGCATAACGCCCCACATGGCTGCGAGGATCCCGGCGAGCGGCAGGCAGATCCAGAACGACAAGCCGAAATTGGTGGCGAGCAGCGCGTAGGAATAGGCCCCGACCGCGTAGAAAGCGACGTAGCCTAGATCGAGCAGGCCGGCGAGCCCGACCACGACGTTCAAGCCCCATCCCAGCATTACATAGGTGAGCACGAGGATCGCGAGGTCGAGGATGTAGCGCTGATTATAGAAGATGACCGGCACGAGGAGGGTGAAGATCAGCAGCGCCGGCGCCAGATAGTGGCCCACGATCGACATGCCGCGATGCACGGCGGGTGGCACCAGCTTCTCGGCGCCGACAGGGCCGATCCATTGCCGCAGCAATTCGATGAGGATCGATCCTCCGAACACGATGCCGACGATGGAGGCGAGTTCGCCGAACCGCGTCCAGTAGGTCAGTTGCCCATCGGGACCGGCCTCGGTGCGGATGCCGATCATCAGCGAAAACAGCACCAGCGCGACGAGAGCGCTCAGGAAGGCCTTTTTCAGGATGAAGGGGATACCCGCTGCGGTGCGGGTTGCGGATACCGTTTCTTGCGAAAGAGCTGTCACGCGGGCGACCCGTCAGACTTTTTCGACTTCGGGACGGCCGAGCAGGCCGGTCGGCATGAAGATTAGCACGATGATCAGGATCGAGAACGCGGCGACGTCCTTGTACTCGACCGAGAAATAGGCTGACCAGAAGGTCTCGATCAGGCCGATCGCAAGCCCGCCCAGCACCGCGCCCGGCAGTGAGCCGATGCCGCCGAGCACGGCCGCGGTGAACGCCTTGATGCCGGCGACGAAGCCCATGTTGAAATCGACCTGGCCATAGTAGAGCAGGTACATCAGGCCCGCCACTGCCGCGAGCGCCGCGCCGATCACGAAGGTCATGGAGATGGTGCGGTCGACATTGACGCCGAGCAGCGCCGCCATGGTCTGGTCCTGCTCGCAGGCGCGCATGTCGCGCCCGAGCCGCGTGCGCAATACAAGGCGGTTGAAGATCAGCAGCAGCACGATCGTGGTGACGACCACCAGGATCTGGATGTTGGAGAGCTGGATCACGAAACCGTCCGCGCTCTCATGCAACGTGTAGCCGCCGGTGATCAACGGCGGGATCGGCTTGACCCGGGCGCCCTGCGCCACCTGCGAGTAGTTGGTCAGCACGAAGGACATGCCGATAGCCGAGAGCATCGGGGCGAGGCGGAAGGAGTGGCGCAGCGGCCGGTAGGCGATGCGCTCGACGGTCCAGCCATAGAGCGCGGTGATTGCCATCGAGACCAGGAGCACGACCAGCAGGATGATCGGAACCGCGGTCAGGCCGAACGAGACCAGGATCAGGAAAGTGATCAGGGCGATGAAGCCGCCGATCATGAAGATGTCGCCATGGGCGAAATTGATCATGCCGACGATGCCGTAGACCATCGTGTAGCCGATGGCGATCAGGCCGTAGATCGAACCGAGGACGAGGCCGTTGATGAGCTGCTGGGCGAAATAATCCATGGGCTGCCGTTATCTCAACTTGACGCCGCTCAAAGGGAGCTCTTGAGAGAGAGAGTTCTTGGGCCCCGGCAGCCCTTGAGCAATCCGATCGTTGTAACAGGAGGGAACTGGCGGCCGCAACTGGGCTGGCCTCCGCATAAAGGCTTGTACAGAGTTCATTTTGCAGTCTGGTTCCGATACCGGCGGGTGGAACCCGGTTCCCGGGCAACCAAGTTCCCGGGCAACCAAAATGGATGCGGGCCGTTATCTCTTCTTGTGACGTCCAACAAGGGAGTTTCCCGCGATGACGAAGCAGCAGAACCAGAATCCGGGCCAGCAGAATCAGAAGCCCGGCCAGCGCCCCGATCAGCAGCAGCAGGGCGGCGGCCAGAAACCCGGACAGCAGCAGCAGGATCCGATGCGCCAGGGCGAGAAGCCGGGCCAGCATGGTCAGGACCAGCGTTGATCCATAAACACGTTGGAGTTGTGCAAGCACCTTGGAGTTGTAGCCGTGAAGTTGTAAAAGTCCCGCCGAAAGGCGGGACTTTTTCCTTTTGCTCGGCTGAGGCTTGTCCACAGCAGTTAAGGTAAACAAAGGGTTTAAATTGCCGCCTCAAGTCGAGGGGAGTTAGCTACCGCAAAAGGCCCGACCGGCTCGGGCCCAACGGAAATCATGCGGGAAGCGGCAATGCTGAAGAACTGGCGGATCGGCTCAATCAATGGCGTGGTACTGGCCGCCTATTTCATCCCGGCCTGGACGCTGGTTGCCTTCAACATCATGGTCGCCCCCGTGCACGGGCTCTACGAGCGGCCGAGCGTCGCGGTGGCGCTGTTCATCAGCGACCAGCTCCAGATGTCGGGCATGAGCACGGTCCGCGCGGCGTGGCTGCTGGCGCTCGGGCGCCTCACCGTGGTGGCGTTCTTTGCCATTTTCCTGGCGCTGCTCTCGATCCCCCGCGTCCGCAAGGCCGGCGGCTCGGACGAGGCACTGGCCATTGCGCTTCTCATCGGTAGCCTGATGTCGTTTGCGAGCATGGTGATGGCCTCGAAGGTCGGCGAGATGGCCGCCCTCAGGCTGCATGCGACCGAGCTCTTGCTGCTGCTCGGCGCGACAATCGTGCTGGTGATCGAGCGGCCGGTCCGGCCGCGCGTCGAAACCACGGCACCGCTAGGGCTTGAGCAGGCCGAGCTCCTGCACAATCGCTGACGCTTCCTTGACGGCGTGGTTGGCCGCCGGCACGCCGCAATAGATCGCCTGCTGAAGAAGGATTTCCTTGATATCGTCGGGGGTGAAGCCGCCCTCGGCGAGCGCTGCGCGCACGTGCAGGCGGAATTCGTCCCATTGCCCGAGCGCGACCATGGTGCCGATGACGAGCACGCGCCGCGTCCGTTCGTCGAAATGCGGCCGCGTCCAGATCTCGCCCCACGCGTAGCGGGTGATGAGGTCCTGGAAATCGGTGTTGAACGCATTGCGGTTGGCGATCGACTTGTCGACCCAGGCGTTGCCGAGGATCTTGCGGCGCACCTTCATGCCGGCATCGCGGCGCTTTTCGTCGTCCATATGTTTTCTCCAGAGTGAGTCATTCCGGGGCGCCTCGGAGAGGCGAACCCGGAATCTCGATGTCGTGATGATGATCGAGATTCCGGGTTCGATGCTTCGCATCGCCCCGGAATGACGGTGATAGCGGCTAGCGTTGCGTCAAGAAGCCGACCACCGCGTCGGTGAAGGCGTGCGGCTGCTCGACATTGGAGATGTGCGCGGCATCGATGATGGTCATGCTGGCGCCCGGAATTTGGCTGCGGATCAATTCGCCTGCCGAGATCGGCGTTGCCATGTCGTGGCGGCCGGCGATCACCAGCGTCGGGCTCTTGATCTTCGGCAGCAGCGCGCGCTGGTCGAGCGTCGACAGTGCCTCGCAGCAGGCGAGATAGCCTTCGACCGGCGAGGCCACCAGCATCGCCTTCATCTTCGCGGCGATCTGCGGCTCGCGCTCGCGGAAATCGGCCGTCAACCAGCCGGCGATCACAGTATCAGCCACCGCTGCGATGCCGCCGTCCTTCACTGCCTTGATGCGGTTCAGCCAGTTGGTCGGATCGGGGTAGTAGCAGCTCGTATTGGCGAGGATGATCTTGCCGAACCGCTCCGGCGCGTTGGCGCCCAGCCACTGCCCGACCATGCCGCCCATCGACAGGCCGCACCAATGCACCTTCTCGATGTTGAGGTCGTCGAGGATCGCGAGCACGTCGCGGCCGAAGCGCTCCATCGAATAGGGGCCGGGAGCCACGGTAGACTTGCCATGGCCGCGGCGGTCGTAGCGGATGACGCGGAACACCTGCGTCAGCGCCTTCATCTGCGGCTCCCACATCTGCAGCGTGCAGCCGAGCGAGTTGGAGAGCATCAGCGTTGGCCCGCCGTCGCGGCCCTCGACGGAGACGTTGAGCAGGCACCCGTCGGCATCGATCATGGGCATGGCGGGGTCTCCGTTCTATTCGCGGTCGAGGCTGTCGAGCAGCCGGTCGATCAGGGCCTGGGAAGCGCCTTGATAGGCCATCGGCTCGAACAATGCCGCAATTTTCTCCGGCGCAAGATGCGCGGTGACATTCGAATCGGCCGTGAGCACGTCGCGCAAATGCTTTCTCTCGGCAACCGCCTTCTTGCTGGCAGCCTCGACCAGATGATGCGCGTCGCTCTTGCCGATCGTCTCGGCGAGCGCGAAGGTGACGGCTTCCGCCATGATCAGGCCATGCGTCGCGTCGAGATTGGCGCGCATGCGCGCCGCGTCGACGTCGAGGCCTTCGGCGATATCGACGATGGCCGCAAGCGCACCGGAGGTGACCAGCATCAATTGCGGCAGCGTCGGCCATTCCGCGTGCCACGGGCCGGCGCTGCGCTCGTGATCCTGGACCTGGGCCGCGAAGATCGTCGCGGCCAATTGCGGCGCCATCGTAGCGGCCCCAAGCGCACTTGCCGCTGCGACCGGATTGCGCTTGTGCGGCATGGTCGAGGAGCCACCACGGCCTTCGCCGGCAGGCTCAAAAGCTTCGGCGACGTCGGTCTGCATCATCAGCGAGACGTCGCGGGCGATCTTGCCGCAACTGCCGGCAAGAATCGCAAGGCTTGATGCCGCCTCGGCGATTCGGTCGCGATGGGTGTGCCAGGGCGCTTCGGGCAATTGCAGGTTCAACTCCTGTGCAAGCCGCTCGGCGACGACGAGCCCCTTGTCGCCGAGTGCTGCCAGCGTGCCGGCGGCGCCGCCGAATTGCAGCGCGAGGCCTTCGCGGCGCAGCCGCCGCAGCCGGCAGCGTGCGCGGGCAAGGCTTGCGGCATATTCGGCGGCCTTCAATCCGAACGGCATCGGCAGCGCGTGCTGCAGCCAGGTGCGCGCGACCATGGCGGTGTTGCGGTGGGCGCGCGCCAGTGCGGCGAGCCCTTTGATGGCGCGGCTGAGGTCGGCGTCCAGCGCATCGATCCCGGCGCGAAGCATCAGCATGGTCGCAGTGTCGATGACGTCCTGGCTGGTCGCGCCCCAATGCACGTAGCGCGCCGCCTCCGCATCGGCCTTGGCGACGCTCGCGGTCAGCGCCTTGACGAGGGGGATCGCCAGGTTGCCCGACCTGGTCGCGGCGTCCGCAAGCGCGGCAAGGTCGAACGCGGCTGCATTGCAGGCGGCTTCGATTGGGCCAGCCGCGCTCGCGGGAATTACGCCGGTCGCAGCTTCGGAGCGGGCCAGCGCTGCCTCAAATTCGAGCATGTATTGCAGGTAAGCCCGGTCATCGCAGACCGCGCGCATGGCCGCGCTCGACAGCATCGGCGCAAGCAGGGGGGAGAGGGATGTGCTCATGTTGCGCCGGACCTAATCACCATGGGCGGCGTCTGCCAATCCCAAACCGCTGGCGCAAACTTGTTGCAGTTGCGAATATGCATTGCATGTGATCGTCGGCCGCCCTTTCCTTTGCGGCGGCCCTGCGTTACTTGAGCAGCATTGCGTCAATGATCCCGGGAGGCTGCCCATGGCCATGACAATGAACGGCGAAGTTCAGCTTGCGGCGTCGCGCGAATCCGTATGGGCCAAGCTCAACGATCCCGAGGTGCTGAAGGCCTGCATCCCCGGCTGCGAGGAACTGGAGAAGACCGACGACGGCGGTTTTCGTGCGGTCGCCAAGATGAAGGTCGGCCCGGTGTCGGCGCGCTTCAAGGGCAAGGTGATGCTCAGTGATCTCGACCCGCCGAACGGCTACAAGATAACGGGTGAAGGCGAGGGCGGCGTGGCCGGCTTCGCCAAGGGCGGCGCGGCGGTGAAGCTGTCGGAGAAGGATGGCGGCACGCTGCTTTCCTATGATGTCGAGGCGCAGATCGGCGGCAAGTTGGCGCAGCTCGGCCAGCGCCTGATCAACGGCGCCGCCAAAAAGCTCGCCGACGAATTTTTTGCGAATTTCGCCAAGGCGGTACAGGGTTAGCCCTACGCCTTAAGGCATAACTGCCTGCATTTCGGGCGATGTTGCCCGAAGGTGCAATGGCCCATATGATGGGTTGGAATAACTATAAGAACCGCTTCGCCGGGACCCGGCGGGGCGCTGACCAGAGAGTCCTGATGGCCAAAATCTCCCTTATCGTGAACGGCAATCCCGTCAACGCCAATGTCGACCCCCGCACCCTGCTGGTGCAGTTCCTGCGCGAGCATCTGCGGCTGACCGGGACCCATGTCGGCTGCGACACCTCGCAGTGTGGCGCCTGCGTCGTGCATCTCGACGGCAAGGCCGTGAAGTCCTGCACCACGCTTGCGGTGATGGCCGACGGCCACGAGGTCAAGACCATCGAAGGGCTGGCCGCCGACGGCGCGCCGCTGCATCCGATGCAGGAGGCCTTCCGCGAGCATCACGGCTTGCAGTGCGGCTTCTGCACGCCCGGCATGATCATGACCGCGATCGACATCGTCCATCGCAAAGGTCACGAGCTCGACGACCACACGATTCGCGAAGAGCTCGAAGGCAATCTCTGCCGCTGCACCGGCTATCAGAACATCGTCGCCTCGATCGCCGCCGGCGCGAAGGCGATGGCGAAATCCGATCTCGCGTAAACCGACACTCGCGCGCATCTCGCGATCAGGAAGTCCATTATGTACGAATTCAAGTATCATCGCCCTGGGACCGTGCGCCAGGCAGCCAATCTCCTGGTGAAGAACGAGGACGCCAAGGTGATCGCCGGCGGCCACACACTGATTCCCGTGATGAAGCAGCGCCTCGCAAGCCCGCCGCATCTCGTCGATCTCTCCCATATCGAAGGTCTTGACATCATCGAGATGAAGGGCCGTTCGCTGGTGATCGGCGCCACGGCGAAGCACGCCGATGTCGCGACGTCGGCCATCGTCGGCGAAGCGATCCCGGCGCTCGCGAGCCTTGCCGGCGGAATCGGCGATCCCGCGGTTCGTCACAAGGGCACGATCGGCGGCTCGCTCGCCAACAACGACCCGACCGCGGACTATCCGGCGGCGGTGCTCGCGCTCGGCGCCACCATCGTCACCAACAAGCGCCGCCTGAAGGCGGAAGAGTATTTCCAGGGCCTGTTCTCGACCGCGCTCGAGGCCGACGAGATCATCACCAAGGTGATGTTCCCGCTGCCGAAGAAGGCGGCCTACGTCAAATTCCGCAACCAGGCCTCGCGCTATGCGCTGGTCGGCGTGTTCGTGGCGCGGCGTCCCTCGGATGTGCGCGTCGCCGTCACCGGCGCCGGCTCGGACGGCGTCTTCCGCGTTACTGCGTTCGAGGAAGCCTTGAAGAAGCGCTTCTCCTCGAAGGTGTTCGACGGCATCGACGTGCCGGCCGAAGGCCTCAACAGCGATATCCACGGCAGCGCGGAGTATCGTGCGCACCTGATCGGGGTGCTGACGCGGCGCGCCGTCGACGCTGCCAACGCCAAAGAGTGATGGGCCCGGATCGGGCGTAGCGAGACTGGCTCTTTCATGACTGCAGCGGCACTGCCGGCATCGGTCGATGCGATGCTCGAACTCCTCACTTCGCGCGGCTATCTCGCGGAGCGGTCGCTGGCGACGGTGACGTATCTGTCGCTGCGCATGGGGCGGCCGCTATTCCTGGAAGGCGAGGCCGGCGTCGGCAAGACCGAGATCGCAAAAGTGCTGTCGGCGGCGCTGGGACGGAAACTGATCCGCCTGCAATGCTATGAGGGCCTCGACGTCTCCTCGGCGGTCTATGAATGGAACAGCGCCGCGCAGATGATCGCGATCCGGATGGCGGAGGCCGCCGGCGATACCGATCGCGAGCAACTCTCCTCCGACATCTTCGCCGATCGTTATCTGATCAAGCGGCCGCTGCTGCAGGCGCTGGAGCCGGACGTTGCCGGCCCGCCGGTGCTCTTGATCGACGAGCTCGATCGCGCCGACGAGGCGTTCGAGGCGTATCTGCTCGAAATCCTCAGCGACTTCCAGGTGACCATCCCCGAATTCGGCACCGTGAGGGCGCCGCATCCGCCGATCGTCATCATCACCTCCAACCGCACCCGCGAGATCCACGACGCGTTGAAGCGGCGCTGTCTCTATCACTGGGTCGACTATCCCTCCGCCGAGCGCGAGCTCGCCATCGTCAAGACGCGCGTGCCCGGCATCTCGGCGAAGCTGTCGCAGCAGGTCGTGCGCTTCGTGCAGGCGCTGCGCAACCAGGATTTCTACAAGTCGCCGGGCGTCGCCGAGACCATCGATTGGGCCACCGCGCTGTCCGAGCTCGACGCCCGCTCGCTGACGGCGCAGGTCGTCGGCGACACGCTGGGCGCGCTGCTCAAGTATCAGGACGACATCGTCCGCATGCAGGGCGATGCCTTGCAGAAGGTGCTGAAAGACGCGACGAGCGAGAATTGAACGTCGTCGTTCCTGGGCGATGCGAAGCATCGAACCCGGAACCTCGAGATTCCGGTTTACGCTTCGCGTGCCCCGGAATGACGGCAGAGGCAGCAGACCATGGCGATCAATCACCTTGCGCCTGACAAGACCGAGCAGTTTGCCGACAACATCGTCGGCTTCGCCCGCGCGCTTCGTGCCGCCGGTCTTCCCGTCGGCCCCGGCTCGGTGATCGACGCCGTCAACGCGCTCCAGGTGATCGACATCGGCAGCCGCTCCGACGTCTTCACCACGCTGGAGGCGATCTTCGTCAAGCGCCACGAGCATGCGCTGATCTTCAAGCAGGCCTTCAACCTGTTCTTCCGGCCTTCCGAAGAGTGGAAGCACATGCTGGATTCGGTGCCGCTGCCCGATCATGCCAAGAAGAAGCCGCCGCCGGCCTCGCGCCGCGTCCAGGAGGCGCTGTCGCAGCCGCAGATGACGGAGACGCCGCAGCACCAGGAGCAGGATCTGCGCCTGTCGGTCTCCGACAAGGAAATCCTTCAGAAGAAGGACTTTGCGCAGATGAGCGCGGCCGAGATCAGCGAAGCGCTGCGCGCGATCGAGAAGATGAGGCTGCCGCAGGCCGAGCTTCTGACGCGGCGGCACCGGCCCGATCGGCGCGGGCTGCGCCTCGACCTGCGCCGTACCTTGCGCGCCTCGCTGCACACCGGCGGCGACATCATCGACATCCACCGCCTCGGTCGGATCGAGAAGCCGGCGCCGATCGTGGCGCTCTTGGATATCTCGGGATCGATGAGCGAATACACCCGCCTGTTCCTGCACTTCCTCCACGCCATCACGGACGCCCGCAAGCGCGTCTCCGTGTTCCTGTTCGGCACCCGCCTCACCAACGTCACCCGTGCGCTGCGCCAGCGCGATCCGGACGAGGCGCTGGCAAGCTGCTCGGCGGCGGTGGAGGATTGGGCCGGAGGCACGCGCATTGCGACCTCGCTGCACAACTTCAACAAATTGTGGGCACGCCGCGTGCTGAGCCAGGGCGCGATCGTGCTGCTGATCTCCGACGGGCTGGAGCGGGAGGCCGATTCCAAGCTCGCCTTCGAGATGGACCGTCTGCACCGCTCCTGCCGTCGCCTGATCTGGCTGAACCCGCTGCTCAGGTTCGGCGGCTTCGAGGCCAAGGCGCAGGGCATCAAAATGATGCTGCCCCACGTTGACGAATTCCGCCCCGTACATAATTTGAGTTCGATCCAGGAGCTGATCAAGACGCTCTCCCAGCCGCTGCCGCCGCATCACCGCAGCCTGATCCGTTCCGCAGCTTGAGAGGTAGGCCATGCTCGATCGCGACGAGGATATCCTGAAGGCGGCGGAGGACTGGCAGAAGGCCGGCCATGGCGTTGCCCTCGCAACGGTGGTGGAGACCTGGGGCTCGGCGCCGCGGCCAGCGGGCTCGAGCCTCGTGATCAACGACGACGGCACATTTCTGGGCTCCGTCTCGGGCGGCTGTGTCGAAGGTGCGGTGGTCACCGAGGCCATGGACGTGATCGAGTCGGGCAAGCCAAAAATGCTGGAGTTCGGCGTGGCCGATGAGACCGCCTGGAACGTCGGGCTGTCCTGCGGCGGCACCATCCGCGTATTCGTCGAGAAGGTCGGCTAGCCGTGAAGCTGGAAACCCTGCACGAACTCAATGCCGAGCGCGCCGCGCGACGACCGGTCATTCTCGTCACCGATACCGAGAGCGGCGAGCAGCGGCTGGTGAAGGCCAGGGATTTTGCCAAGGATCCGCTGCGTGCCGAGCTCGAGAAACAGCTCCGCACGGGCAAGAGCGGCAATGTCGAGGCCAATGGCAAGAAGCTCTTCCTCAACGTCTATGCGCCGACCGCGAAGATGGTTGTCGTTGGCGCCGTCCATATCAGCCAGGCGCTGGCGCCGATGGCGCGCTCGCTCGGCTATGACGTGACGGTCGTCGATCCCCGCACGGCCTTTGCGAGCCCCGAGCGTTTTCCGGACGTGCCACTGATCGCAGAATGGCCCGACGTCGCGCTGCCGCCGCTCAACATCGACCACTACACCGCCTTCGTCGCGCTGACCCACGATCCCAAGATCGACGATCCAGCGCTGCTGCACGCCTTCGAGCGCGACTGCTTCTATATCGGTGCGCTCGGCTCGCGGAAGACGCACGCCAAGCGCGGCGACCGGCTGCGGGCGCAGGGCGCGAAGGATAGCGACATCGCGCGCATCCATGCGCCGATTGGCCTTGCAATCGGCGCGGTCTCGCCGTCCGAGATCGCGGTGTCGATCATGGCCGAGATCACGTCGGTGCTTCGCCTGCCTCCGAAAGAAAGAGAAGAAGCGGCATGAAGTTCGGCCCGGCGAGCCCGAAGGATGCGATCGGCGGGGTGACCGTCCACACCCTGCGCCAGGGTCCGCTGGTGCTGAAGAAAGGCACGACGATCGGCCCTGCCGAAGTCGAGGCGCTGACGCGTGCCGGCATCAAGGACATCGTCGTGGTGCGCATGGAGCAGGGCGACGTCTCCGAGGACGTCGCGGCCGCCAGCATTGCGGAGGCGGTCGGAGGCGAGGGCATCCATGTCGAGCGCGCCTTCACCGGTCGCGCGAATTTGTTCGCGGCGCGCCCGGGCGTTCTGGTGATCGACCGCGCTGCAGTCGATCGTATCAACAATGTCGACGAAGCCATTACCTTTGCGACGCTCTCTGCCTTCAAGCCGGTGGTCGAGGGCGAGATGGTCGGCACGGTCAAGATCATTCCGTTCGGCGTCGAAGGGAGTTTGCGCGATGCCGCCGTGAAGGCCGCGGGCCGCGACGTGCTGCAGGTTGCGCCCTACGTGATCAAGCGCGTCGGCGTCGTCTCGACGCTGTTGCCGGGCATGTCCTCCAAGGTGGTCGACAAGACCTTGCGCGTCACTGCCGAGAGGCTCGCGCCCGCGGGTGCGACCATCATCGCCGAGCGGCGGGTGCCGCATGAGGAGACGGCGCTGTCGGCTGCGATCAAGGAGTTGCTGGGACTCGGCGCCGAGCTCGTCATCGTGTTCGGGGCCTCCGCGATCGCCGACCGCCGTGACGTGATCCCGGCGGCGATCACCGAGATCGGCGGCGCCATCGAGCATTTCGGCATGCCCGTTGATCCCGGCAATCTGCTGCTGATCGGCCGCGCGGGCCAGGTGCCCGTGCTGGGCGCGCCAGGCTGTGCGCGATCGCCGGTCGAGAACGGTTTTGACTGGGTGTTGATGCGGCTCCTCGCGGGCATCAAGGTGACGCGCGCCGAGCTGATGGGCATGGGCGTCGGCGGCCTCCTGATGGAGATCGTCACGCGGCCGCAGCCGCGTGCAAAGCCCGAGACCGAAGGCAACAGCCAGGTCGCGGCGATCGTGCTCGCCGCGGGGCGCTCGACCCGGATGGGCGGGCCCAACAAGCTGCTCGCCGAGCTCGAGGGCAAGAAGCTGGTGCGGATCGCGACCGAACAGGTGCTGGCTTCGAAGGCGTCCGAGGTGATCGTCGTCACCGGCCATCAGGCTGAGCTCGTCGAGCAGGCGCTCAAAGGCCTGAAGGTGAAATTCGTTCGCAATTCGGATTTTGCCGGCGGCATCGCAAGTTCGGTCAAGGCCGGCATCGCGGCCGTGCCGGACGGCAGCGACGGCGCGCTGGTCTGCCTCGGCGACATGCCGCTGATCGATGCCGGCCTGATCGACCGCCTGATCGACAGTTTTGCCCCCGACCGCGGCAATCTGATCGCCGTGCCCGTGAGCGAGGGCCGCCGCGGCAATCCCGTGCTGTGGTCGCGCCGTTTCTTCAGCGAATTGATGACGCTCGACGGCGACATCGGCGCGCGGCATCTGATCGCCAAGCATGCGGAAGTCGTGGCCGAAGTGCCCGTCGATGGCGAGAGTGCCTTCCTCGACATCGATACGCCGCAGGCGCTGGAAGCGGCGAGACGAGGATGACGGTGCCGTAGGGTGGGCAATGGCGCATAGCGCCGTGCCCACCATTTTTCCGCGCGTCGACTGAAGCGGTGGGCACGCTTCGCTTTGCCCACCCTACGAAGTGGCGATTTCAACCACTCGTTCACCATCTGGAAACGACCGATCCTTACAGTCTCCTCCGCCTGCCTCGGGGGAGGGGAATTTCCATGGCTTCGAACGTCGTCGCGCGCCGTTGCGCGATGTTTTTCTTTGGGCTGAGCATTGTTGTGGCGGGGGCCCGCTACGTCACGGACGCGCATGCCGCGGGCGCCTTCGCAGTTGGCAAGTGCGGGGCCTATGGCCATGCCTATGACTTCGCCGGCGAAGCCGCGGCGCGCGCCGCCGCACAAAAGCAGTGCAAGGGCGAGTGCACGACCGTGACCATGAAGCGCGCCTGTGCCGCGATGTCGGTCGATCTCGCCAACCCCTGCGGCGCCTATGGCTATGCCGTGAAGCCGAATATCTCGACGACGCTCAATGCCGCCACGCGCGAATGCTACAAATATGGCGGCAAGGAATGCGTGATCCGCGCCTGGGCGTGTGACGCGAAGGGCTGAAATTGCATAGCTCGCGGGAGTGGCTTGCCGAGGTGCGGCCGATCAGGCCTCGGCTTCGATCGACCAGGGCACCTTCGCCTTGACGAAATCCGACCACACCTTCTTCAGGCGCGGTTCGGTGCCGACCATCGCGTGTGCCTGCCAGCCTGCGATCGCCGCTGCAGCAGTATTGCCGCTTGCGGATTCCATGCCGATATCCGCGAGCAGCGAGGCCGTTGTCGCCATGTCGTTGAAGAGGCCGAGCTCATGCTGCAAAGCGGCCAGCCGGTCGGAGAAGCGTCTTGCGGACTTGCGCTGTCCGTAGAGCGGCAACAGGAAATCAGCGACATAGCGCAGCTTCTTCACGGCAAGCCGCAGGCAGTGCAGCTCTTCAGCCGTGAGCGACTTGAAGCGGCGGCCGCGCTTCAGCACCTTCGCATACTGGGTGGACAGGATGCGCCGCGCGAAGTTCGTGGCGGGCTCGGCCAGTTGCGCCAGATGTTCGGGCGCGACGTCGCTGCGCCAGCCGCGCGACTCGATCCAGCCGCCAAGCCCGATAACGAAAGACGCAGCGCGGCGGTCGCCCAGCGCCAGGCGCGCCTTGTCGTATGAATCGGTGCGGCGCTGCTCTGCGGCCCCCTCCAGCGCGTCGAAGCCGGCGATCGAGGGGCAGCCTTGCGCGACGGTGCGCAGTGTCTCGCGCTGGAAGACATCCCATTCGCGAGCGGCGGACAGATTCTGCGCCAGCCACTTGGCCTCTGCGCGCAGCAGGTCGAGCTTGCTCACGGATACGACCGATTGCATCAGGTGCAGGGCTGATCGCAGGCGCCGCAGCGCGACGCGAAGCTGATGAATTCCCTCAGGATCACGACCGTCCTCGGCAGCCGGGAGCGATTGAAGAAGATGGAGAAGACAGGCGCGCAGGATCACGGCAAGGGTCTCGTCGAGCGAGGCCGATGGATCCAGGCGCAGCCTGCGCGGCCTTCTTGCGGCTGGCGGCACGTCGGCCGCGAGGTCAAATCCGCGTGCCGATTTGCTGCGGATGGATGGTCTCACCGGCCCATGCTCGGCAAGCCGCAGCGCAAGCTCGTAGATCGCCGACGCGCTGCCGGACTTGAGCTCGAGCTCGATCTCGCTGACCGGCATCGATCGATCGCCGGATTTCAGGAATCCCTGGTCGAATGCGACCTCGACCGTGCCGGATGGCAGATCGATGATGCGCTGATGCCGGTGGATGTCGGTGGTGAAGACCGCCTCGAGCGGACGACGATCGAAATCGGCGCGCAGCTTCTCCGGGATGAACGGCAGCGCCAGCGCGACATCCGGAGCAGTGGAGGGGACATTCGCTTCCCATTCGCCACGTCGGAGCGGATCGTTCGCGGCCTCGGCCTTCACGGTCTGCGTGTATCGCGCGCCGCTCTGGCGAACCCTGAAGCTCAAGCCGTTGCGTTGAAGCGCATGCTTGGCTGTATCGTAGTAGATGGCCTTGAGATGCTTTCGCGTGCCCTTGTTGCGCGCGTTCGCCGCGATGATCGGTGCATTGCCGAAATCCGCCAGACGATCGGGCGCGACGAGCAGCTTGAGCTCGATCTCTGTGGTGCGTGGCGCACCTTCGCGAGACGGCGCAAGGTCTGGTGTTGGCTTCTCACTGAGCTGGGCCTCATCAACGCGAAGGTCTTCAGCGTGAGGGAGGTCGTTGTGCGCGAGCATATCGTCAACGCGCTCTTGCGAGCCAAGCTCTTGCTCGGTGGTGGAAACCACGGAGTTCCTGGTTTTCTTCCTGTCCTCTCTGGTCTTCTTCCGGTCCTCCGGGACAAGATGGCCATTGGGCCGAGGTAAACTATGCACGGTTTCGAAGGCCGGCTTGATGGTGCCAGATTCGGACATGAGACTTGTATGACGGTTTGATGACGGTGCAATGATGTATAGCCGACTCAATTCGAGCCGTGAAGCGGTCCCCGGTTACATCGAGTTTGAAATTTTCACGCTGTGAATAAATAGGTCAATCTGGGTTACATTCATCCTCAGACAACGCTCGCGCGAAGAATTTTCTTTCTCTGTGTGCGGTGCGCGTGGGATAAATCATGCAGTTTGATACAAAAATCGCCGTGGTGATCCGCACGGATCTTCAGGCCTGGCAGAAACTCAACGTGGCGTCCTTCCTCGCGGGCGGAATCGCTGCCGCCTTTCCGGGATGCATCGGCGAGCCTTACGAGGACGCGTCAGGCACGAAATATCTCTCCCTGATCGGCCAGCCGATCCTGATCTACGGCGCTGATGGTCCCGCATTGTCCCGTGCGCTCGATCGCGCGCTATCTCGCAACGTGACGCCGGCGGTCTATACCGAGGACATGTTCGCGACCACGCATGATGTTGCCAATCGCGAGGCGGTACGAGCGGTGAGCCGCGCCGATCTCAATCTCGTCGGCATTGCGATGCGCGCCGAGCGCAAGGTGATCGATAAAATTATCGATGGTTTGAAGTTCCACAGCTGACGCCGGCTGCTGCGTGAAAGGACGCGTCACCGACCAGATGAGGGCCGGCAAGATCGACGGCCGCATGGTGCTCGATTTTACCTAGTGCCGGCACCTCACGCCGGCGGCATGGTCTCGAACTTCGGCAGGCTCGGATCGAGGTGATCCCAGCCCTGTCCGCGCGCGGCGTAAGTTATCACCTGCGGCTGGTAGCGGGCCGGCTCGTCGAGGCTCGCGGCGCGAACGGTGAAGATGTCGGGCTGTGCTGCGAAGGTCATGTAGACCGGCAACCCGCACACGGGGCAGAAGGCGCGCGTCTTCACGTTGCCGCTGTCGCCGACCATGTCCCATTGCTTGGCCTCGCCCGTTACCGTGACGCCGGGGCGCGCGAAGGTGAGGTACGAGCCGTGGCCAGTGCCGCTTTCACGTTGACAGTCCCGGCACTGGCAGTGGTTGGCGAAGAGGGGTTCACTGGTGATCGAATAGCGGATCGCGCCGCACGCGCAGCCGCCGGTATAGGGCTTGTTCATCGCGATATCTCCTGCTCACTGTTCGCCGCTGATCGCGTCAAGCTGCCGGACGACCTTCTTCCAGCCGCCGCTCATGATGGTGTAGGCGGAATCGTTCCTGGGCATGACGAAGCCCGCATGAACCAGGCGGATCCGCGTGCCGGCTTCGACCGGGGTGAGGGACCAGGTCACGACCGTGTCGAGCGGCGCGCCGTAGCCGGTGTTGCGCTCATCGCCACCCCTCCAGGCATAGGCAAGACGCCGGTTCGGCACGACCTCCAGAACCCGGCAATGAATGACGCCATCCCAGGCGCCGCCGGGGGTGGTTTGGAAGGTGAAGGCTTTGCCTTCGATCGCCTCGAAGCCGGTCGGCGGCATCAGCCAGCGCGCGATCAACTGCGCGCTGGTCAGCGCCTTCCAGATCGTCTCGGTCGCGTGAGGGAAGATCTCGTCGATGACGATGTCCTGGGTTTGAACATTGGACGCAACGGCACTCACGGATCGATCTCCTTCAACAGGCTACGCAGGTTTTGGAAGCGCTCGCGCCAGAAGACGCCGTAATGATCCATCCACTCGACCAGAGGCTCGAGCCCCTGCGGCGCGGCGCGGTAGTAGACGTTACGGCCCTCCGCGCGCTCGGCGACGAGACCGGCCTGCTTGAGGGATTTCAGGTGCTGCGAGATCGCGCCCTGGGTCACGCCGCTGCCGCGCGTCAGCTCCGCCACGCTGATCTCCTTGCTCTCGAAGACACGCTCGAACACGGCGCGGCGGGTCGGATCGGCGAGAGCGCGCATGACGGTAGTGACGGGGTTTGGGACGGCTTCGAGCATGTTAATTCAATTAGCAATGGCTAATTCATTAGTCAAGGCTAATCTGTCTGGACATCTTGTGAGCGACTGAGTAATTGACTTTGACTGACCGGTCAGTCATAAATTGCGAATGACAAAGAAGCCGACCAACCCTGCCGTGCCATCGGCAGTCCGCGCCAAGGGCCATGCTCTCGAAGCCAGCGAAGGTGCCGCTCGCGGATCAAACCGCGCCGTGCGCGCAGCGGAGCGGCGTGCGGCGATCGTGGAGGCAGCTCTGGAAGAGTTCATTGCGCGCGGCTTTGCGGCGACGCGGCTCGACGACATCGCCAAGCGCGCGGGTGTGGCGAAGGGCACGATCTACCTGCACTTCAAGGACAAGGAATCGATGTTCGAGGAGCTGGTGCGCATCGTCATCGTGCCGGTGGTCGAGCGCCTCACCACACTGCCGCCGCCGACCGGCTCGGTGCGCGACCTCGTCGAGGCCTTTGCGACCAATTTCCTGAAGGAGGTTGCAAACACCAGGCGCGGCGATCTCGTGCGCCTGATCGTGGCGGAGGGGCCGCGCTTTCCGGCCGTGGCCGACTTCTACTACCGCGAGGTGGTGTCGCGCGGGATGGCCGGCATGCGCGCGTTGATCGAGCTCGGGATCGCCCGCGGTGAGATTCAGCAAAAGAACCTCGCGCGCTTTCCCCAAATCCTGGTCGCACCCGCGCTGATCGCGGTGATCTGGCAGAGCCTGTTTGCGCGGCATCACCCGCTCGATGCGCAGGAGATGCTGCGCGTCCATCTCGATTTGATTTTTGGCGAACGGAGGACGACATGAGGTCGTCGCAAACCATTTCTCACCTCATCCTGAGGAGCGCGGAGCGCGCGTCTCGAAGGATGAAGGCCCGACTGTTGCCTCTCGCCCTTCGAGACGCCGCTTCGCGGCTCCTCAGGGTGAGGGTTCGACCGTGGTATCTGCCGCCCCAAGCGTTTCAGTTTTCGGTGCGTCTCGCGCGAGCTTGTGCGATCGCGGCCCTGGTACTCGCAACCGGCCTCGCCGCCTGCAAGGAACAGCGCGATCCCGGCTTCCAGGGCTGGGTCGAGGCAGACATGATCTTCGTCAGCCCCGACGAGGCAGGACGTGTGATCAAGCTGAATGTCCGCGAGGGCGACGAGGTGAAGGTCGGCGACGCCCTTTACTCGGTCGACGATGATCTCCAGCTTGCCGATCTCAATCAGAACAAGGCGACGCTGGCGAACGCGCAGCAGACCTATGATCGCGCGGCTTCGCTCAGCAAGACGGGGTCGGGCACGCAGGCCAATCTCGATTCCGCGGTCTCCGCCTTGCGGGTCGCCGAGGCGCGGGTTGCGACCTCGGAGACGCGGCTGGCGCGGCGCAGGGGTTTTGCGCCGGTCGCTGGCACGATCCAGCAGATCTATTTCCGTGAGGGCGAGATGGTGGCCGCGCAGCGACCGGTGCTGTCGATCATGCCGCCCGGCAACATGAAGCTGCGCTTCTTCGTGCCGGAGACCGAGCTGCCGAAGCTTGCGATCGGCGATCAGGTGCGGGTGGTCTGCGACAATTGCGCTGATGATCTCACCGCGAAGATCTATTTCATCGCGACCACGGCCGAATACACCCCGCCGGTGATCTACAGTCTCGATGAGCGCAACAAGCTCGTCTATTTGATTCAGGCGCGGCCCTCGCGGCCCGATGCGCTGCGCGTGGGCCAGCCGATCAGCGTCTATCTCAATCCCAAGACTTCTGAAACAAAGACCCCGGTAGCGGACCAGCGATGAACGGGACAGTCGGCAACGGTATCGCGATCGACGTCAAAGGGCTGACGAAGTCCTTTGGCGGCCGCGAGGTCGTGCACGATCTGTCGATGCAGGTAAAGCGCGGCTCGATCTACGGCTTTCTCGGGCCCAACGGCTCCGGCAAGACCACGACCATCCGCATGCTCTGCGGGCTTCTGACGCCCGACAGCGGCGAGGGCACCTGCCTCGGCTACGACATCAGGCGCGACGCCGAGCGCATCAAGCGCCAGGTCGGCTACATGACCCAGCGCTTCAGCCTGTATCAGGATCTCTCGGTGCGCGAGAATCTGGAATTCGTCGCACGGCTGTACGGCATGCGCGATGCGCGCGGCGCCGCAGGCGAGATGATCAAGCGGCTCGGCCTTTCCGGCCGCGAGGAGCAGCTTGCGGGCGAGCTCTCCGGCGGCTGGAAGCAGCGGCTGGCACTGGGCGCCTGCACGCTGCCCAATCCGCAACTCCTGCTGCTGGACGAGCCGACTGCCGGCGTCGATCCCAAGGCGCGGCGCGATTTCTGGAACGAGATCCATGCGCTCGCCGCCGAAGGCCTCACCGTGCTGGTCTCCACCCACTACATGGACGAGGCCGAGCGCTGCCACGAGATCGCTTACATCGCCTACGGCCATCTCCTCACCCACGGCACGGTGGACGAGGTGATCGCGAAATCCGCGCTCACGACCTACACCGTCACCGGAGATGATTTGAACGGCCTCGCCGTCGAGCTCACCGGCAAGCCGGGCGTCGACATGGTCGCGCCGTTCGGCACCTCGCTGCACGTCTCGGGCCGCGATGTCACCGCGCTCGAGGCCAGCATCGCGCCGTGGCGCGACAAAGGCGGCACGCACTGGCAGAAATCGCATCCCTCGCTCGAAGACGTCTTCATCGAACTCATGAACCGCTCCAGGGATAATTTCCAATAAGGACAATTTCCAATGAGCGTCACAGACGTATCAGATCACGGCCACGAAATTCGCGAGCGCTTCGGCTTCTGGCGGCGCTCCTATGCGATGGTGGTGAAGGAGTTCATCCAGCTCCGCCGCGACCGCGTCTCCTTCGCCATGATCGTGATGATCCCGGTGATGCAGCTGCTGCTGTTCGGCTATGCCATCAATACCACGCCGCACAATCTGCCGAGCGCCGTCCTGCTCCAGGAGGATAGCGATCTCGCACGCTCCGTGCTGAAGGCTCTGGAGAACACCGCTTATTTCCGTTTCATCCGCGAGGTGCACGACGTCGACGAGTTCGACAACCTGCTGAAGTCCGGCAAGGTGCTGTTCGGCGTCGAGATCCCCCGCGGCTTCGAGCGTGCGGTCCGGCGCGGCGACAAGCCGGCGCTGCTGGTCGCCGCCGATGCGACCGATCCGGTCGCGGCAAGCGCCGCGCTCGCCTCGCTCGGCATGATCGTGCAGACCGCGCTCCAGCACGATCTCTACATCGGCGATCCCCCGGAGATGCCGTTCGAGATCCGTGCGCACGCCCGCTACAATCCAGCCGCGTCCTCGCGGCTGAACATCGTGCCGGGCCTGGTCGGCACCATCCTGACCATGACCATGCTGATCTTCACCGCGCTGTCGGTCACGCGCGAGGTCGAGCGTGGCACCATGGAAAGTCTGCTCTCGATGCCGATCCGGCCAGTCGAGGTGATGTTCGGCAAGATCATCCCTTACGTGCTGGTCGGCTTCATCCAGGCTTTCCTGATCCTCTCGATCGGCGTGTTGCTGTTCGGCGTGCCCGTGCTGGGCAGCCTCACCTTGCTGGCGCTGCTTTCGACGCTGTTCATCACCACCAATCTCGCGATCGGCTACACTTTCTCGACCATCGTGCAGAACCAGCTCCAGGCCATGCAGATGTCGATGATGTTCTTCCTGCCGAGCATTTTGCTGTCCGGCTTCATGTTCCCCTTCGCGGGCATGCCGGTCTGGGCGCAATATCTCGGCGAGGTGCTGCCGCTGACGCATTATGTGCGTATCGTCCGTGCCATCATGCTCAAGGGCGCGACGGTCCAGAACCTGCAATACGACGCGTTGGCGCTGGCAGCCCTCATGCTGGTCGCCATGGTCATTGCCGTGACGCGCTTCCGCCGCACGCTCGATTGAGGCAAAATGCCCCGCAACGACAGGGGGCGAGATGGTCAGTTTTGCAAGCAGGGTCGCCGGGCAGCAAGCCGCGATATCGGCGGAATTCGAGCACGAGCTGGCACGCGAGGTGCTGCGGACCGAGCTGTTGCGCGTCAAGGCGCTGATCGTGACGGGATGCGTCATGATCCTGTTCATCACTGCGATGTACCTGATCGCCCCGAGCGTCGTGGACCGGGTCTGGCACGGAGCGTCCGGACTAATCGAGGTCTTCGGCCTGCTGATCGGGTTTGTGCTGTTCGAGGTCTGGGTTCAGTCCCAGATCAGGCGAAATCTCAGGCTCGATCGGGACGTGCCGGTGGTCAGGCGGTACATCGGGACGCTGATCGAGACCTCGCTGCCGACCGTCATCCTGGTCCTGGAGATCCGGAGCATGGGGGCGATCCCGGCGCTTGGCTTTGCCGTGCCTCTCGTCTATTTCATCTTCATCATTCTCTCGACGCTCCGCCTCGATTTCTGGTTGTCGGCCTTCACCGGTTTCGTGGCGGCGGCCCAGCTCCTCGCCGTCGCACTCTATTTTGATCCCGTCAGTGGCGCCGGCGAGCCTCAGGCCTATTTCCATGCGGTACGCAGCTGCATCATCCTGGTCTGCGGCGTGCTCGCAGGCGCCGTCGGCGCGCAGCTTCGCCGGCAGTTCGCGGCAAGCATCACGGCAGCCACCGCGCGCGACCGCGTCACAAACCTGTTCGGCCAGCACGTCTCGCCGCAGGTCGTCGAGCGGCTGATGGCGGAGGGGACCAGCGCCGGCGGCGACATCAGGCGCGTCGCGGTGATGTTCGTCGACTTCCGCGGCTTCACCGCGGGTGCACGCTCGCGATCGCCGCAGGATGTGGTCGACCGGCTCGATGGCGCCTTCGCCGTGCTGGTCGACATCCTCGATCGCCATGGCGGCATCGTGAACAAGTTCTTGGGCGATGGCTTTCTCGCGCTGTTCGGCGCGCCGCTCGCCGCGTCCGACGCCGCGCACCGGGCAGTGGCCGCCGGCCGCGAGATGCTCACCGCGATGGACCACATCAACGCACAATCGAGCTGGCCGCTGCGGATCGGCATCGGGATCCACTTCGGCGAGGTGGTCGCTGGCAATATCGGCTCGCCCCGGCGTAAGGAATACACCGTGATCGGCGACACCGTGAATTTTGCTTCAAGGCTGGAGGCGCTGAACAAGGATTTCGGCTCGCAACTTCTGATCTCGTCCGCGGTGCGCGACGTCCTCGGCGATGATGGCGACGATGCGGTCGCGCTTGGAGAGGTCGAGGTGCGCGGCTACGAGCGGCCGATGGCGGTGTTTCAGTTGGGATAGGACCAGCCTTCAGAAAGCGGGACTTGAGGTACTATAGTAGCGCTTGACTCATGTCCCATCTAGTCATCTATATGACTATATGAATTCGGCTCCGCTCGACGACCGCCTGCCACGCTATCAGCGCTTGCGCGATGATCTCGCCGCGCGGATCAACCGCAATGAATGGCGGCCGGGCGAGCCGATCCCGTCCGAAGCTGAGCTCGCCGCGCATTACGGCGTCGCGATCGGCACCGTGCGCAAGGCGATTGATCAGCTGGTCAGCGATGCCGTGCTTGAGCGCCAGCAGGGCCGGGGGACCTTCGTCCGCCGCGCGCGCTTCAACTCTTCGCTGTTCCGCTTCTTCCGCTTCCAGTCCGAGAGCGGCGAGCGCCGCGTGCCGCAGAGCCGCATCCTCAGGCGGAAATGCGTGCCGGCGACCTCCGCCGTCGCATCCGCGCTGCGCATTCCCGTCGGCGAGCCCGTGATCAGCCTGTCGCGCCTGCGCCTGATCGACGACGTGCCGCTGCTTGCCGAAGAGATCTGGCTGCAACGATCGCGCTTCGCAGCGATTCTCGACATCGACCCGTCCGAGTTCGGCGACCTGCTTTATCCGCTCTACGAGGAACGCTGCGGCGAGGTCGTGGTGTCGGCCGAGGAAATCCTGACCGTCGAGACTGCGAGCGAGATGCAGGCCCGCCTGTTGCGCCTCGAAGCCCACGCACCGCTGATCGTCATCGAGCGTCTCGCGCTCGATCTCGAGCGCCGTCCGATCGAATGGCGCCGCTCGCGCGGGCCGGCCAACCGCTTCCGCTACCACGCCGAGATCCGGTGAGCGCAGGCGACAACGATACCAAGCAATAACCAATTTTCGGGGAGAGACGATGGCAAACTGGTACAGCGAAAGCTCGCCGCTGGAGCGGCGCACCTTCTGGGCAAGCTTCGGCGGCTGGGCGCTCGATGCGCTCGACGTCCAGATGTTCGGCCTTGCGATCCCCGCGCTGATCGCGGCCTTCGGCATCAGCAAGGCCGATGCCGGCCTGCTCGGCTCGATCACGCTGTTCTTCGGCGCCTTCGGCGGCTGGATCGGTGGTGCGCTCGGCGACCGCTTCGGCCGCGTGAAGGCGCTTCAGATTACGGTCGCGACCTTCGCGCTGGCGACTTTCGCTTGCGCCTTCGCAATGAGCTTCACGCAGCTCCTGGTGCTCAAGGCGATTCAGGGACTCGGCTTTGGAGCCGAATGGGCGTGCGGCGCGGTGCTGATGGCCGAGATCATCCGGCCTGAGCATCGCGGCAAGGCGCTCGGCTCGGTGCAGAGCGCCTGGGCCGTGGGGTGGGGCGCAGCGGTGCTGCTGTCGGCGCTGGTCTTCACCTATGCGCCGGCGGATATCGCCTGGCGGATCCTGTTCGCGGTCGGACTGTTGCCCGCGCTCCTGATCATCTTCATCCGCCGCGGCCTGAAGGAGCCGCAGCGCGCTGCATCGAGCGAGCCGGAGGCGCCGTTCTTCGCCACGCTTGCCGGCATCTTTCATCCCGACGTGCTGCGCTCGACGCTGGTCGGCGGTCTGTTCGGCATCGGCGCGCATGGCGGCTACGCCGCGCTGACGACGTTCCTGCCGACCTATCTTCGCGAGGTGCGGCATCTGTCGGTGCTTGGCTCGAGCGGGTATCTCGCCGTCATCATCATCGCCTTCTTCTGCGGTTGCGTGACGAGCGGCATCGTCAGCGACCGCATTGGCCGCAGAGCCAACGTCGCGTTCTTCGCCACCGCCTGTATCGTCACCGTGCTCATCTACATCTTCGCGCCGCTGACCAATTCGCAGATGCTGGTGCTGGGTTTTCCCCTTGGTTTCTTCTCCGCAGGTATTCCGGCGAGCATGGCTGCGCTGTTCAGCGAGCTCTATCCGGCAGGCGTGCGCGGCACCGGCGTCGGCTTCTGCTATAATTTCGGCCGCGTCGTCTCCGCCGCGTTCCCGTTCCTCGTCGGCTATCTCAGCGACCATATCGGCCTCGGGCCGGCGATCGGCATCGACGCTGCCTTTGCCTATTCGCTGGTGCTGATCGCGGTGCTGCTGCTTCCCGAAACCCGCGGCAAGGTCTTCGAGCAGGCCATAGCCGGCACGCGTGCCTGACCTGCGAATGTGGAGGAACGACCATGATGACAAGCGAACGCGGCCTGACGCGCCGTCAATTCGGCGCGGGCGCTGTTGCCCTTGCCTCGGTGATCGCCAGTGGGGGCAAGGCGGTGAGTGAGGTGACGATGCCGGCGATCGATACCCACGCCCACGTCTTTCACCGCGGCCTCAAGCTTGCGCCCGGCCGGCGTTACGCGCCGGACTACGACGCACCGCTCGATCTCTATCTTGAGCAGCTCGATCGCAATGGCATGACCAACGGCGTGCTGGTGCAGCCGAGCTTTCTCGGCACCGACAATTCCTATCTCGTCGAATGCCTGAAGGCCACCGGCGGCCGGCTGCGCGGCATCGCCGTCGTCGATCCCGCAGTTCCTGCCGAGGAGCTTGCCGCGCTCGACCGCGCCGGCGTCGTCGGCATCCGTCTCAATCTCGTCGGACAGCCCTTGCCGGATCTCACTGCGCCCGAATGGAAGGCGCTGCTCGCGTCGGTCAAATCGCTGGGCTGGCAGGTCGAGATCCAGCGCAATGCCTCCGATCTCGCGACGCTCGCGCCGCAGCTCCTCGACCGCGGCATCACCGTCGTGCTCGATCACTTCGCGCTGCCCGATCCAAAGCTCGGCGTCGCTGATCCCGGGTTTCAGGCGGTGCTGAAGCTCGGGGTGACCAGAAACGTCTGGGTCAAGATCTCCGCGCCGTATCGCAACGGCGCCGCCGGCGAGAATTTTGCGAAGCAAGCCTATCCGTTGTTGCGTGCTGCCTACGGTCTCGATCGCCTGTTGTGGGGCAGTGACTGGCCGCACACGCAGTTCGAGGCGACGCAGACTTACGAGAAGAACCGTCGCTTCCTCGACGAACTCGTCACGGACAAGGACGAGCGCGCGCAAGTGCTGGCCTCGCCGCGACCACTCTTCCGCTTCTAGAGCATGATCCGGAAAAGTGTGAAGCGGTTTTCCGAAGAGATCATGCTCAAACAAGAATCTTGCGCGATTGCACCGAGTGCTCCGAGTTTTGGGGCATGACGGCTGCTGGCGTCGGCCTGTAACATGCAGGCCGATGCAGCCGGTCGAGGTTGCCATTCGCGTGAGGGAAGAAAGATGCAACGCCGCTACATCACCGTCGACGTGTTCACCAACCGCGCCTTCGGCGGCAACCAGCTCGCCGTCGTGCTCGATGCCGGCGGGCTGTCGACGCAGCAGATGCAGGCGATCGCGACCGAGTTCAACTATTCCGAGACGACGTTCGTGCTGCCGCCGCGCGACAAGGCGAACGATGCCGAGGTGCGCATCTTCACGCCCGTCAGAGAGCTTCCCTTTGCGGGACATCCCAATGTCGGCACCGCGTTCGTGCTCGCGACGATCGCTAAGGAGCCGAAGCCGCGTCTGCTGTTCGAGGAGAAGGCTGGCCTCGTGCCGGTGGACATTCAGCGGGAGCAGGGCAGGGTAGTCAACGCCGAGCTCACGGCGCCGCAGCCGCTGAGCCGCCTCGCGCAGCTTTCTGCAAACGACGTTGCAGCCTGTCTGTCGCTGAGTGCGGAAGACATCAGGCTGGATCGGCATGCGCCGCAGGTTGTGGGTGTCGGAACGCCGTTCGTGGTTGCGGAAGTGCGTTCGCGCGATGCGGTGAAGCGGGCGAAGCCCGACGCTGCGGCGTTCGGCCGGCTGTTCCCCCTCGATGGCGCCTTCGCTGTCTATTTCTATACGCGCGACGTGCCTGCGGCAGAAAAACCCTGCGATCTCCAGGCGCGGATGTTCTTCCCCGGCGCCAGTGGCCTGATCGAGGATCCCGCAACCGGCAGCGCCACGGTCGCAGCCGCCGCCCTGTTCGCCGATCTCGATCCCCGGCGCGACGGTGAGTTGAAGCTCACCATCGGCCAGGGATTTGACATGGGCAGGCCGAGCATCCTGCTGACGCGCGTGGTGAAGCAGAACGGCGCGCTTCTGTCCTCCCACGTCGGCGGCAGTTGCGTGCAGATGATGGAAGGAACCTTCCGGCTCGCGGGGGAGGGCTAAGCTCTCCCCACTCGTCATTCCGGGGAGCGCGGAGCGCGAGCCCGGAATCCATTCATCCAGCGACTCTGAGGTCCGATGGATTCTCAGATGCGCAATTGCGCATCATAGCTCGCGACTTCGTCGCGCCCCGGAATGACGGCGGTTAAATCTGTCGCCCGACCAAATTCTCCACCTTCACCCCATCGCGCTCCTCGATGATCTCGGCGATCATCTGGCGGTGGCAGTGGGTGTGGTCGCGCTCGTAGCAGAGCAGGCAGACAGGACCCGCCCTCTTCACCAGCGCCGACAATTCGTCGAGCTCTTCCTTGGCCTGCGGCGTCTTCAGGTGCTTTGAGTAGATCTTCTCGAGCACCGAATACTCGCCGCTGCGCGCGGCGAGCCGTCCTTCCTTGGGTGTGCCGAGTGCTGCGAGATGGACGTAGGCGATGCCGCGTTCATCTAGTCCCGCCGCGAGCTGCTTCTTGGAGAAGCCCGGGCGGCGCGACGACGTCACCGCGCGCACGTCGACGAGGAGCTTCACGCCGGCCTGTTCGAGCTCGTCGAGCACCGCTTTTGGCGGCGTCTGTTCATAGCCGATGGTGAAGAGCTTTTTCGCTTTGGCCATGGCAAACCTCAGGCGATCCGGGCGATCAGCTCCATGGCGCCGGCCGGCGCGCGGACCTTGCCTTCATGGATGACATAGGCGAACACGTCGCGCGGCGCCTTCTTGGGCTTTGCCTCGTCAACCTTCGGCAGGTCATCCGGTTCACTGCCCGAGGCCCAGGCCTGAAACCGCTTGCCCCAGGCATCGAGATCCCTGGGCGGATAGCAGGTCTTCAACTCGTCATTGCCCTTCTGAAGCCGCGCATAGACGAAATCGCCGACCACGTCGGCGATCGCCGGATATTTGCCGTGTTCGGCAAACACGACCGGCGTCTCGAACTCGCGCAGCAGCGCGACGAAGTCGGGCGTGCAGAAGCTGTCGTGACGAACCTCGACCACATGACGTAGCGCGCGGCCATCGAGCTTGCGCGGCAAAAGTTCGAGGAACTTGCCGAAATCGGCGCCGTCGAACTTCTTGGTTGGCGCGAACTGCCAGAGAACGGGGCCAAGGCGGTCGCGCAGCTCCAGCACGCCGGAATCGTAGAACCGCTTGATGGAATCTCCGGCTTCCGCCAGCACCCTCCGGTTGGTGGCAAAGCGCGGCCCCTTGACCGAGAAGACGAAGCCGTCGGGCACCTCGGAGGCCCATTTGCGAAAGCTTTCCGGCTTCTGCGAGCCGTAATAGGTGCCGTTGATCTCGATCGAGGTCAGCTTCGATGCGGCATAGGACAGCTCCTTCGCCTGCGTGAGCTTCTCCGGATAGAACACGCCGCGCCAGGGCTCGAAAGTCCAGCCGCCGATGCCGATGAAGATGTTGCCCGATTTTTGCGACGCGGTTTTTGCTTTGGCCACCGGAGGATCTCGCGCGGATGAGGGGAGGGGGTGCATCCTAAAGCATGATCCGGAAAAGTGTGAAGCGGTTTTCCGAAAAGGTCATGCTCAAGCAATAACCTAAAGCGCGATCTCATCGCGCCTTAGTCATGAGATGTGATTGGCCAGTTGCGGACTCCCGTCTAAGCTCATCCTCGGGATCTGCGATAACAGGAGAACAAGATGCGGATGCTGATCGCGCTGGCGCTGGTCATGATGACGTCTGCTGCCATTGCCGATGATGACGATGCGGGAGGGGCGCACAAGCTGGCAATCCAGGGCCGCGACGACTATTGGCATTGCCTGGCGCGGGAATATTCGCGCGACAGCAATCAGGGCCTCTCGGAACAGGATTTTTCGCGCTCGGTCGCCGGCGCCTGTCCTTCCGAGCGGCAGTATTATCGGGTCGCGTTGCTCGACTATCTGACGACGCAATATCCCAACATCGATGCCGGCGCTCATCTCGCGACCGCGAACAGGGCGGTGGAATCGGCGCAGAAGGACATCGTGACGGCCTTCGCGAAGCACAGGGCGCCTCAGCGTTAGCTGTTCGTGCATTAACCGTCGGAACCCGGCCCCCTTCCGGCGGCTGGCGCATCCATGATATTGTTTCAATACATTGCATCGGGAATGGGCAGGCATGACATCTGAGTCGATCGGAGGCATTCTTGGCGCGATCGTCGCGGCTATCGTGCTGGCGGTTGCCGTCGTGTTCGGGCCGATCGGCCAATATGGCAAGCCGCCGAAACCGAAGGCGGCGGCCCAGCCTGCGGCCGCAGCACCCGCGGCTCCGGCCGCGCCTGCCCCACGCGGACCTGTCATCCGCGAAGTGCCGAACCAATAGGTCGGCCCCCTTGCGGAGGGCCAATGTCGTTCCTATCTAGGTGATAACGGCGACGTTGCAGCTTACCGCTCCGGCGCCGGAACGACCTTGGAATAGCTTGGCCGCGCCGGATGTACGCGCGGTTCGTTATTCTGGGGTCGTTGGCATTTTTGTACCCCCTTTTGGGGGCTTTCCCCTTAAAACCCCGGCTTGGCATCGCAGGACGCGGCGGATATACGCTGCCCGTCATGAATGAAGCTATCAGACCGGCCCGTGAGACCCCGCCGCACGCCCCGCAATCGGGGCCGCGGTCGCCAGAGCTTTCCGTCGTTGTCCCCACCTTCAACGAGCGCGACAATGTCACGGTCCTGTACCGGCGGCTGGAGGCGACTCTGGCTGGGATCGCCTGGGAGGTCGTGTTCGTCGACGACAATTCACCCGACGGAACCTGGGACGTGGTGCGCGGGCTCGCCCGGCGCGACAGCCGCGTTCGTTGCATCCGCCGCATCGGCCGCCGCGGCCTGTCGGGCGCCTGCATCGAAGGCATTTTGGCCTCGAGCGCTCCCTATGCGGCCGTGATCGACGCCGATCTCCAGCATGACGAGACGCAACTGCCGAAGATGCTCTCGCTGCTCGCGAGCGGAGAGGCCGAGCTCGTCGTCGGCAGCCGCTATATCGAGGGCTACAAGAGCGAAGGCTTCAACAAGCAGCGCGCTGGCGCCAGCGCGCTGGCGACCGAAGTTGCCAAGCAGGTGCTGCAGGTCGAGATCGCCGACCCCATGAGCGGCTTCTTCATGATTCGTACCGACCGGTTCGAGCAACTGGCGCCAAAACTCTCGGTGCACGGCTTCAAGATCCTCCTCGATATCGTCGCGACCGCGCAAGGCAGCTTGCGCGCCGTCGAAATTCCCTACACCTTTGGCGCGCGCCAGCATGGCGAGAGCAAGCTCGATTCCATGGTCGCGCTCGACTTCCTGGGCCTGGTGCTGGCGAAGCTCACCAACGATGCGGTGTCGCTGCGCTTCCTCCTGTTCGCGATGGTCGGCGGCATCGGTCTCGTCGTGCATCTCACGACGCTGTTCATCGGGCTCGAGATCTTCAAGGCGCCGTTCGCGGAGGCGCAGGCCGCAGGCGCTCTCGTCGCCATGACCAGCAACTTCATCCTCAACAATTTCCTCACCTATCGCGACCAGCGGCTGAAGGGCTTGGCGATCCTGCGCGGCCTGATCGCCTTCTACATCGTCTGTAGCGTCGGCCTGTTCGCCAATGTCGGCGTCGCCTTCTCGGTCTACGACCAGGAGCCGATCTGGTGGCTTGCCGGCATGGCCGGTGCGCTGATGGGCGTGGTGTGGAACTACGCGATGTCCGGACTGTTCGTCTGGCGCAAGAAATAGCTCATCATGGGCGGAGCTGACGCGCGGATCGTCCGCAACACCGCGCTCATCATCGTTGCGCTCGTCGTGCTGCGGCTGGTCGCCGCCGCCTTCACGCCGATCACCTTCGACGAAGCCTATTACTGGATGTGGTCGAAGAATCTGGCGGGCGGCTATTACGACCACCCGCCGATGGTTGCCTACGTCATCCGCGCCGGCACGATGATCGCAGGCGACACCGAGCTCGGCGTGCGGCTGGTCTCGATCCTGCTCGCGCTGCCCATGAGCTTTGCGGTGTATCGCGCCGCCGCGATCCTGTTCGGCGGCGTGCGCGTTGCCGCAACCAGCGCGATCCTGCTCAATGCGACGCTGATGGCCGCGGTCGGTACCCTGATCGTCACGCCCGATGCGCCGCTCCTGGTCGCCTCCAGCTTCGTGCTGTTCTTCCTCGCAAAGGTGCTGGAGACCGGCCGCGGCGTATGGTGGCTGGCGGTGGGCGCTGCGGTCGGCGCCGCGTTGCTGTCGAAATACACCGCATTGTTCTTCGGTGTCGCGATCCTGATCTGGCTCGCCGCGGTGCCGAAGCTGCGGCGCTGGTTCATCTCGCCCTGGCCCTATCTCGGCGGCATCGTGGCGTTTGCGATCTTCTCGCCCGTAGTGCTCTGGAATGCCGATCACCAATGGGTGTCGTTCCTCAAGCAGTTCGGCCGCGCGCGGATCGAGGATTTCCGCCCCGTCTTCATCGCCGAGCTCATCCCGACCCAGTTCGCGTTCGCTACTCCGCTTGTCTTCATCCTCGGTGGGATGGGTCTTCACGTGCTGACCTGGCGGCGGATTGGCGCGTCTGCCTCGCGCATCCTGGTCGAGACGATGTTCTGGACCATCGTCGTCTATTTCGTCTGGCATTCGCTGCACGCCCGCGTCGAGGCCAACTGGTTCGCGCCGGTCTATCCCGCCTTCGCGGTCGCGGCCGCGGTCGCCGCCCACATCGCGCAATGGAAGCCGCGGCAGCAGGAGCTCGTCGCCTTCTGCCTGAAATGGGCGGCGCCCGCCGGCATCGCGATGTTTGCGGCCCTGATCGTGCAGGCCAACACCGGCTGGCTGTCCGGCTATCGCCGCGACGCCACCGTGCGCAGCGTCGGCGTCGGCTGGCGCACGCTCGCATCCGAAATCGAGGCGGTCCGCGCCAAGACCGGCGCGACCTGCGTCCTGGCGCCGGACTACGGCACCACGGCCTGGCTCGCCTTCTATCTGCCGCGCGGCACCTGCGTAGTCCAGCGGGATCAGCGCATCCGCTGGGTCAATATGGGCGAGCCCGATCCGAAACTCCTGGCCGGCAAGCTGCTCTATGTCGACGAGCTGCGCGCCGACGGTCACCCCTTCCTCAAAGACATCTTCTCGCAGGTGACGCGCGTTGCTGAATTGCAGCGCAAGCGGGGACCGCTCGTCGTCGAGACCTACGGGATCGATTTGCTGGAAGGCGCCAAGGGCGAGGTTCTCGATCGTTCGCCGCCGCCGGAAGCCCGGTAACGGGTTTCAAGCTCTCAGCCCGCGACGTCGGCTTCAGTCGCGGCCTGTCCAGGCAGCCGCTCTTCGTGCCAGAACCAGACGGTGACCGCACTGGTGCGGCCGCGAACCTGCGTCTGCAACGGTCCCGTCAGAATGCCACGGGGATCGCCGTGGAAGTCGGCCGCATCCAGCAGGGTATCGCTGAACGCGAGCCGCGCATCGTGCTGGGCGGCAACCTCCATCAACCGGTTCGCCACGTTGACGTTGTCGCCCGTCGCGGTGATGTGCTGGTGGCTTCCGCCGAGACGCGAGGCGACGATCGGGCCGAAATGCGCGCCGATCTTGAAGCCGAGCTGATTCCTGTATGGTGCTGGCAGCGATGCCATCCAGCTGGCCACGACGCGGTGCAGGTCGATCGAGCATTTCACGGCACGGGCGGCATCGTCGGGCGCAGCGCGGGGCAGGCCGAACAGGATCATGGCGCCGTCGCCGAGGAATCCGGTGATCGTTCCGCCGGACGAGACCGCCGTCTTGTCGACCAGCGCATGAAACGCCTTGAGCAGGTCGCGGAGCGTGTCCGGATCGAGTCGCTCGCTGAGCGCGGTGAAGCCGGAGAGGTCGATGAAGACGACGGCGGCATTCTGGTGGACCGGCTCGCTGAGGAAATCGGGATCGCGCGCCAGCCACTCCTGCACGGCGGGTGCCTGGAATTGCGCCAGCGATCGGCTCCTTGCCGTCAGGTACTGCGTCCTGCGGCCTCCCGCCCACAATTGCACGCCGGCAAAGATCGCAACCGGCGGCACCGCGGCTGCGAGCGTGGTTGCGGCGTTGAGCCAGATGCCATGTGTGAAGGCGAACAGGTTGAGAGCGGCCCATGCCATCACCACCACGGTCGCCGCAATGAGTCCGATCGCGCTTCGCCGCCAGGCAAGCAGGCCCACCAGGATCATTGGCAGCAGGATCGCCGCGAATGCGTCGGCGATATGAACCTTGCGGTTGCGCACGATGCCGTCGCCGGCGACGAGATGCGTGATCGCGGTCGAGACGACCTCGACGCCGGGCATCAGGGTATCGAACGGCGTCGGAAAGAAATCGCCGCCGCCGGCGACCGATGCGCCGATCACGATGATCCGGTTCTCGATTGTTCCGCGATCGAGCGTGCCGTCGAACACGTTCTGCGCGCTGAGCGTGCGGATCGTGCGGCGCGGGCCGTAGTAGGTGATCGGTAGCGAAAAGTCGGTGTCGGTCGAGACCGTACGATCGCCGAGCATGAGATGATCAGGCGCAATCGTCAGCGGCTGGCCGAGCGCCTGGCTCGCCACGCGCAGCGGAAACGACAGCTCCACCTTGTCGTTCGTCCGGAACAGCATCGGGACCGAGAGCGGGGAGCCGGACTGCCCCGTCGCAACATTGACGATGCCGACCTCGGCGTGATCGGCGAAGGCCGGCAGTGGCAGCAGGAAACGTTCGGCCCGGGGCAGGGCGGCGAGCGGCTCTTCGCTGCTGGTTGCCACGGTATCGCTGGCGGTTGGAAAGATCGCCGCGGCAGCCAAGACCGTGGAAGCGGCGGCCAGCGAACGCGCCAGCATGGCATCGCCGAGCCTGGCGCCGGGATCGACCAGCAGCAGGTCGACGGCAATCACCTTCGGCTTGAATTGTGCGATGGCATCGACGACGCGCGCGAGGTCGGCGCGGGGAAGCGGATAGTGGCCGCCGCGCTTCACGACGGTGTCGTCGACCGCAATGATGGTGACGAGATCGGGGGGAGGCTGCGGGCCGCGCGCCAGCGTTCGCAAGTCCGTCAGCGTTGCCTCGAGACGATCGAGAAACCGCAGATGGCCGTTCGCGTGAGCGACGTAAATGGCACAGCCCCACAGCGCGGTGAGGATGAGCGCAAGGATGGTCTGAACGCGTCGGCTACTCATACCGAGCCTCTATTGTCCGAGTCTTGCCATCAAGGCGTCGATGCGCGGCTGGCCCCAGCGCTTGACCTCCGTCATGCTGTTCGCATCGACGTCGACGCCGTCGCCCGGTCCGAGCACGACGGCCCGACCGCGCGCCCTGCGGCTGACGCCGACACGTCCGTCGGCGACGAACACGGACGTCTTGCTGCCGTCGGCGGCATCGACGGCCCATCTCGTGCCGCGCACTGCGGCGATCGCCTGCGGCGTCAGCACCTTGAAGGGATTGCCGCCGGGCTTCTTGCGAACCTCGATCAGCAGCGCCTTGCTGCTCAACTCGACCGAGTCGATACGTCCGTCGCGGTTGGCGTCCTTAAGTTCAAATCTGGCGCCATTTTCCGCAACGATCGTGATGCCGTTGTCGCAGCGCCAGGTCTGTGTACTAGCGGTCTGCGTTCCCGCGGCCGACGGCGACGACGTGCAACCCACGCCGGCAGGCTGCGCGACCGTCTCTCCGATCAACAAGACCGACGACACCAGAGCCAAAAATCCGGCGTGCGCGACCCTTCTCATGCCAGCCTCCATCGGCGTGCTCGGCACATTTCAAGGCGATGTTGATACGGTACCGTATCATTCGCGGAGGCTGCTGAAAAGTGCCGAGGTTGGAGCTATTTTGCCGCGGGGCTCTTTTCCAGACGTGGTGTGATCAACTCTCGGTCAGCGCGCCGTGTCGGATGAGCGCCCGGCGCGCGATGGGCGTCGGCGTGTCCCGTCGGAGTGGAATCCACCAGCCTCGCGCAACGCCCCGTTGCTACGATCCGGCGGCGTTGAAGATCACGAAAAGGCCGTGGTTGGATGCGTGATGAGGGCGGCCGGAGGGGGCAGGTCATCGCGCCAAACCGGTCGAGAAACATGGTTAATGATTTCGGCTAAGTCCGTAATTCTGCGGACTTTTTCCCGAAACGGGACAGCCTTCGCGGGTTGCCCCACATCCGCCCGAACTTAATCTGCATTTAACTAAAAGTCGCCTTAATGACGCTCCGACCCTCTGCGAGATGCAGTTCTAGGACCGTGACCAGCAGCGGCACTTCGAAGGGGGACTGAGTGACACCGTCCTGGACGCAAGGCGAATGAGTACGAGTATCGCTGCGCAAAGTAACGCAGCACGGAAGTCCAAAAAATCTTCTTGGAAATCTTCTCGGAAGTCTTCCCGGAAAGTGACCACCCAGACCGTCGTCGGCGCCGCCGCGATCGGCTGCCTCGTGCTGGGCGCCGGCTGGACCGTCTACAACAACGTCTTCGGCGCGAACGTCTATCCGACCGTTGGTACCGCCGGCTACGACGAGCCCGTGATCAAGCGCGCGCCGAAGGTCGCACTCCGCGAGGCCGGCGAAGCGGTGAAGGAAGTCTTCGCGATGCTGCCCGATCGCGGACAGATGGTCACGCCGATGACCCGCGAAATGTTCAACGAGCGTTTTGCCGCTGCGGCCCCGCAGAGCGTGGAGTCGAATGCGGCGAGCGCCGCACCTGTTGCTCCCGCGACCAAGGTTGCCGAAGCCAAGGACACTGCGAAGCCCGCCGCGCCTGTGAAGGTTGCGGAAGCACCGAAGGCGCAAGGCCCCGCCAAGATCGCAGACGCCGCGAAGGCCAGGCGCGGCGCGGATGCACCGGTTCAGGTTGCCTCGGCCGAGCCGGCCGAGACCGCGCGTGTGCCAGAGGCAAAACCCACGAAGTCTTTCGCCGATCGCGCGAAGGCGGCGGTAATGGCGATCACCGGGCCGCGGCAGTCGATGGTCGAGAAGCTCTGGGGCAAGCGCGAGCCGTCAGGCGGATTGCTGGCTTACGCGTCAGCCGATGCCAGCGTGACCGCGAGCATCGCGCCGAAGGAGCAGAACCCGATGCTCGGTGGTGCACCGCCCTATGACCGCGACACCGCGGTCTACGACATCACCGCGAAGACGGTGTATCTGCCCGACGGCACCAAGCTCGAGGCGCATTCCGGCCTCGGCTCCAATCTCGACGACCCGCACTCCTCGCGCGTCCGCATGCGCGGCGTGACACCGCCGCACATCTATATGCTCAAGCCGCGCGAGGCGCTGTTCCACGGCGTGCCGGCGCTGCGGCTGACGCCGATCGGCGGCGAGAGCGCGATCTACGGCCGCGACGGCCTGCTCGCGCACACCTTCATGCTCGGACCCAACGGTGATTCCAACGGCTGCGTGTCGTTCCGCGACTACTCCGCCTTCCTCGACGCTTACCGCAACAAGGGCATCCGCAAGCTCGCCGTGCTGGCGCGGGTGGAGTGAGTCCTTAAACCGTCGCTGTCTTGCGCAGCGCCATTTCGGTCGCAATCGCGTTCCGCACGGCGGGCCGCGCCTGCATGCGGGCGAGATAGCTGACTAGCGAGGGCCATCGCGCAACGTCTACGCCCGCGGGACGAAGCAGCAGCAACGCCCAGGTGAGATGCGCATCCGCAACAGTGAAGCGGTCGCCGACGAGGAATTCGCGGTCGGCGAGATGCGTGGCAGGCACCGACAATGTCTGGTCGATTCTTGCGCGCGGCTTCGCAAGCGAGGCGTCATCCTTGTACCAGAAGAACGGAAACAGGAAGCCCTTGTGGATCTCCGTGCCGATGAAGCTCAGCCATTCCTGCAGGCGATAGCGATCACGAGTGCCTGATGGTGGGGCGAGACCGGCCTCCGGCTTGAGGTCTGCAACGTATTGCAGCACGGCTGCGCTCTCCGTCAGGTGATCGCCATTCTCCAGGATCAGGACCGGAACCGCGCCCTTCGGCGAGACCGCGCGGAAATCGGCGTCGTCCTCGATGCGTTTCTTGGTCAAGAGGTGGACGAGATGATAGCGCGCCTCGATGCCGGCCTCCATCAACGCGATGCGACTGGCGAGCGAGCAGGCCATGGGCGAGAAATAGAGCTGCAGCATGGTTTGATAGCTCCGTGTTCGGATTTGTCAGATCAGCGCATCGCTGAGCGCGATGATGGCAAAGCGGTCGGATAGTTCGGCGAGTGCAACGTCATGAACGGTTGCGGCGGCGATCGCGCCGCCGCGGCAGTCAGGCAGGTCGCGCGTCGCGCAGGCATCCGAAGCGATGGTGGTGCGCAGGCCGAGATCAAGCGCGGCGCGCGCCGTCGAGCTGACGCACATGTGGGTCATGAAGCCAGCGAGCACGATATTCTTGCGCCCGGTCGAGGCCAGCCGCGCTTGCAAGTCCGTGCCGGCGAAGGCGTTCGGCAGCGCCTTTTCGATCACCTGCTCGGTTGCGAGCGGCGCGAGGTGAGCGACGATCGCGCCGCGCTCGGCCTCGCGGTCGAACAGGCCACCGGCTCGGCCCTTGTGCGCGACGTGAAAGATGGCAGCACCGGCCCGTCGCGCGCGGGAGAGTAGTTGCGCCGCGCGCGCGATGGCGGACTCGGCGTCCGGCAGCGCCAGCGGGCCGGCACAGTATTCGTTCTGGATGTCGATCAGGACGAGACAGGACTCGGCGAGCTCAGGCAGAGCGAGGTCGGCACCGGCGAGTTGAAGCAGGGTTTTTGGGGCGGTCATGCGTGGATGGGCCTTTCGAGGAGATCCGATGCCGGCAAGACTAGTGTCGTGACCGCCTGCCGTAGTGCAGGACTATTGCAGCCGGCGGCTGCAAATTTGCAGGTGACCGGCGCGCCGTGCTAGCCTCTCCGCGATGAACTGGGATGATCTCCGCATCATCGCGGCCGTGCGGGACGAGGGCACCTATGCCGGTGCCAGCGCACGGTTGCGCATCGATGAGACCACGGTCGGGCGCCGGCTCGCCCGCATCCAGCGCGACCTCGGCGTGCCCCTGTTCGAGGCGGTCGACGGATTGCGCCGGCCGACCCGCCATTGCGAAACGGTGCTCGAGCACGTCAAGGTCATGGCGGCGCATGTCGCCGCGATCGATCGCATCGGCGAGAGCGAGCCGGGCGCCGTCGGCCGCTTGCGCATCGCGTCCACCAATACGGTCGCCGAGGAGCTGCTGGCGCCGCGCGCGCAAGCTTTTCTGCGCGACAATCCCGGGCTGACGCTGCAATTCCTCACCTCGAGCGAGAACGTGAAATTCTCGCGCTGGCAGGCCGATCTCGCCATTCGCCTGCGCAAGCCCGACAAAGGCGACTTCACGATCTCGAAGCTCGCGGAGGTGCGCCTGTATTTCTTCGAGCCGGCAGACCGGAGCGATATCGATCCGATCGTGTGTACCTATCCGGACGAGCTCGACGCGATCCCCGAGGCGCAATTCCTGCGCGCGAAGCGGCTGAAGAATGCGCGCTGCGTCACCGACAACGTCCGCGTCATCCGCACGCTGATCCAGTCGCATCAGGCGATCGGCGTGCTGCCCGAATATAGCTGCGAGGCGTTGCTCGCCGATCGCAGCCTGCGCGCCACCTTGCTCGCCAGGCGCCGCGACGTCTGGCTGCTGGTGCAAAACCATCTCAAGCGCGATCCCGCGACGCGCCTGACGATCGAGTGGGTGCGCTCCTGCTTCAAGGACGCGGCGGCGGTCAGGTAGCGTACTAAACCATCGACCTCGTCATCCCCGCGGCGGCGCAAAGCGCCGAGCCCGGAATCCATAACCCCAGGCACTTGCAATGGCCTACTATGCCTAGATCCTCGCGAGCAAGAAGCACGGCACGCTTTGCATCGGCGTGACCAACGACTTCGTGCGCCGCGTTGGCGAGCACAAAACGAAGGCCGTTCCCGGCTTCACGACAAAGTACGGCGTCGACAAGCTCGTGCTGTTCGAAGTCTACGAGGACGCGGCGGCTGCCATCGCTCGCGAGAAAGAGCTCAAGAAGTGGCGGTGGGATTGGAAAACGCGGCTGATCGAGGAGAATCCGAACTGGGATGATCTCTATTCGGGGATATCCAACTGACGTTCGTGGTTATGGATTCCGGGCTCGCGCTTCGCGGGCCCCGGAATGACGAGGGGAGAGAGCCTGCCCCAAACAAAAACCCCGGCATTGCTGCCGGGGTTTCGCATTTCGTGTTCGCCTGAACGGCTGGATCAGAAGTCCATGCCGCCCATGCCGCCGCCCGGGGGCATGGCGGGACCGGCAGCCGCCTTCTTCGGCAGCTCGGCGACCATGGCCTCGGTGGTGATCAAGAGCGCCGCCACGGAGGAGGCGTTCTGGATCGCGGTGCGCACGACCTTGGTCGGGTCGATGATGCCCTTGGTGACGAGGTTGCCGTACTCGCCGGTCTGCGAGTCGAAGCCGTAGGAGTACTGATCCTTCTCGAGGATCTTGCCGACGATCACCGAGCCGTCTTCACCGGCGTTGATCGCGATCTGGCGGGCCGGCGCGGACAGCGCCTT